>JBDSNK010000296.1:0-12634 GCA_039915385.1 Dokdonella sp. | reverse complement strand
GCGCATCATCGCCGTGCCGACGGGTTGCCACCTGTAAGTGGACACTGCGATCGGCTGACGGAATTCGGATTCACGGAACCGTCACGCTCGATCGCAAACGAATGCCGCGTCCTCGAAGTTGATCGAGGACCGGTGTCGCGCTCACCAGATATGCACGCGCATCTGCGGCGCGATATGCATTTTCTCTGTTGTCTTCACGTCGAACAGCGTGTACCGGGCATCGATATTGCGCACGAAGCCGTTGACGCAAAACGCGCGCGGCGAGTCAGAATCGCTGATCAGCTGACGACGGATCGCATCGGCGCGCAACTTGCCAGGTCACGCTTGCGCCCAACCGAGGAAGACGCGTTGCTCGCCGCTGAAGCCGTCGAGCACAGGCGCAGGCTGGCCGTGCAGCGATGCGCAATAAGCATCGAGCGCGAGCGTGAGTCCACCGAGATCGGCGATGTTCTCGCCCATCGTCAGTCCGCCATGGATGTGCAGGTCGGGCCGCCCGCTCGAAAGCGGAATACAGCGCGCCGAGCTGCTTCGCACGCGCCTCGAGGGCCATTGCGGCTGCCGCGCTCGTCACGTTGCCGATGAGGTCGTTGTCGCGCACGACGACATTCGAATAGTCGCGCGGCTGATCGGGATATCCCACCTTGATCGCGTAAGTGTCGAGTTTGCGCAGGGCTTCCTTCCTTGTCGGCGCATTCATCCACTCGAGCTGCTCGATGCACGCGTGGAACGCGACCTTGAGGTTGACCACGGGTTGCTCGATATTCGCTTTCGCCGCCGGTGGAAAAATGGTTCGCCGTGTTGAGTGGCCCAGTACCCCTCGATCGTCATCGGGTTGTAGATCGCAAGCGGGTCGAGCCGCTCGACCAGCGGCCAGCTTGCCTGCGCGACAGCGCGAGAGCGCTTTCGACCGCGACCACATCCTTCGCCGCGGCTGCAACATTGGTCCAGCCCACCAGCGCGAGCAGCGTGGCAACGCAGGTTTCTAGGCGGCCTTTTGCTTCGCGAATTGGGGCCTGAGGTAGTAGTCACGATCCGGCAAACCGAGCCCGGATTGGCCGATATACACCCCATAGTGCATGGGGTGTTTCAGATCGACATCCAGGCAGAACCCGAACAGGCTGGCTTCGAAATCCATATTCGCGCTTCCCATCAATGCAGCCAGCGGCCAGCGTCAGAAACCGGTCGGCGGCCAGACGGCCGATCTTCATTGGGAAGGGACACAGGCGACGCCGCGACGCGGTGAACGTAGAATGGCGCCCCTTGGCGCGGCGACCGGCCGCCCTGTCGCTCAACTCTACGCAGAAGCAGGAATCCCCATGGGCAGAGGCCCCAGTATCGAAGGCCGCAAGAACGCCGAAGACGCGCGGCGTGGCAAGGTTTTCACCAAGTTGATCCGCGAAATCACGATCGCTTCGCGCACCGGCGGCGATCCGGCGACCAATGCGCGCCTGCGCATGGGTATCGACAAGGCACTGTCGGCGAACATGACCAAGGACACGATCGAACGCGCGGTCAAGCGCGGCTCGGGTGCCGAGGGTGCGGACAACATGCAGGAGTTGCGCTACGAAGGCTACGGCCCGTCCGGCGTTGCGCTGATCATCGACACGATGACCGACAACCCCGTGCGCACCGTCTCCGACGTGCGCCATGCGCTGTCCAAGCATGGCGGCAATCTTGGCACCACCGGTTCAGTTGCGTTCCAGTTCCATCGTGTCGGCGAGATCGTGTTTGACACGAGCGCGCCAGGCAGCGAGGACAAACTGCTTGAAACCGCACTCGACGCTGGCGCCGAGGACGTGCAGAGCGAGGGCGGACGCAGCACCGTGCTGAGCGCGCAGGAAAATTTCGAGGCGGTGAAGAAGGCACTCGCCGCGTCCGGCCTGGTCGCACTCAGTGCCGATGTCGTCATGCGCCCGGAAAACCGGGTTGCTGTCAGTGGCGAGGTCGAGGAAACACTGCGCGACCTGCTCGACCGGCTGGACGAACTCGACGACGTACAGGACGTCTATCACAACGCTGCCTTGCCGGACTGAGCGGTGGATCCTGCCGCCGCTGCGGGCATCGGCGATGGCCCCGATGGGCGCCTGCCTCTCTAAACTGCCATCGCACGCGGGATTCCCCCCGCGCCAAGGAAAAGCCGGCCAGCGCACGAGCGTTCATCAACGCTGGCATCGTGGGCCATTCAAGCCCATGATGCCAACGCTGCGGTGCTCAAGGGGGAGTGTCGTTGCCGCGAGGCCCAGCGAACCCGCTATTGAGTGGCAGGGGGCGCCAACATGGCCGACTACATCGCCGATCGCGCAACGCGATTGCGGCGCAGTGCTGAAAGCGCAAGTCAAGAGCTGGCGCCGGGCGACCCGCCCTACCGGCTCCTTTGGGAAGCGATGAGGGATGTCGTGATCCTGCTCGATGAGCAGGGCTGCATCCTCTCGGTCAATCCCGCCATCTGCGACATTTTCGGATACACCAGCGCCGAACTGATCGGCGAGCCTCTGACCCGGCTGCAATCGCGCGCGCCATGCGAGTCCGATGCGCAAGAATTTGCCCGCTATCTCGCGTCAGGAATCCGGCAAACGGACTGGCGCGGCTATGAGACGATCGGCCTGCATCGTGACGGACGCGAGTTTCCCGTCGACATCATCTTCGGCGACATACTGGTCGGGGGTCGGCGGCAATTTACCGGCTTCATCCGCGACATCACGTTGCGCAAAAACGCCGAGCTGGCAGCGGCTGAGAGCGAGCGACGCTTCCGGCAGCTCGCGGAAAATATTCCTCAGGCGGTCTTCCTGATCGAACCTGACACCTCGCGCGTGCTCTATGCGAGCCCGGTGTTCGAGACGATCTGGGGCCAGCCACGGGCAGCGCTTTACGCGGACTCCGGCGTCCTCGTGCGCGCCTTGCATCCGGACGAACACCCGCTCGCGTTTTCATCCAGCCGGGAACTCAGCGCCGTCGCCGGATCGGACGAGGCGTTTCGCATCGTGCGCCCGGATGGATCCGTACGCTGGATCCGCGCACGCAGCTTCCCGATCCGCGATGGCGACGATACGCCCTACCGTATCGCCACTCTTGCGGACGACATCACTGCAAACGTCGAAGCAAAGGAACGACTTCTGCACCTGGCGCACTACGACGCATTGACCGACCTTCCCAACCGAACCCTGGTCTATGAAAGGCTCACGGAGGCGGTGAACGCCGCAACCCACCGCGCTTGCGCGACGACGTTGCTCATCGTCGATCTCGACGGCTTCAAGAACGTCAACGACAGTTTCGGCCATGCCTGCGGCGACGATCTGCTGCGCGAAGCAGGTCGGCGCCTGCGTGCCTGCGCGCGGCCCGGCGACACCATCGGACGTCTGGGTGGTGACGAATTCGCCGTCATCCTCGTCAACAGCAGCGAAAATCCGCGCGCTGCGGTCGTCGTCGCAAATCGCATCCGCGCCGCAATCAGCCTGCCGTTCCCTGTGGACGAGCATGAAATCCATGTCGCCGCGAGCATCGGCATTGCCCAGTGCCCCGGTGATTCGGAGAGCGCCGATGCCTTGCTCAAATGCGCCGACACCGCGATGTACGCAGCGAAGGACGCGGGCCGCGACACCTACTGCTTCTACACGGAAGAGATGCATGCACGCGTCTTGCGGCGGCGCATGCTGGAAAATTCATTGCGCCATGCGATCGACGCGCACGAATTCGTGCTTCATCACCAGCCCAAGCAGCGCATCGGCGACGGTAGCTGGTCCGGCATGGAAGCCTTGCTGCGCTGGGCGCGCCCTGGCCATGCACTGGTATCGCCCGCCGCGTTCATACCGGTGCTCGAGGAAACCGGCTTGATCGTGCCGGCAGGCAACTGGGTCATCCATGCCGCCTGCCGGCAGATTGCCGATTGGCAGCGCCGCGGGCTGGGTTCGATCCGCATCGCCGTGAATGTCTCCGGAAAACAATTCATGCAGGCAGGCCTGGCTGCCGAATTTGCGCGCGCGATCGAGGAATCGGCCATCTGCGCCGACCTGCTCGAGATCGAGATCACCGAGAGCACCCTGATGTCGGCGGTATCGGAAACAAATCTGATCCTGCGCGATCTAAAGACGCTCGGTATCCGTGTTGCGATCGACGACTTCGGTACCGGCTACTGCAGCCTCGCCTACCTGAAGCGTTTCCCGATCGACACATTGAAGATCGACAGCGCATTCATCCGCGACCTGGCCATCGACAGCGACGATGCGGCGATCACCGCGGCCATCATCAACATGGCGCACAGTCTGAAACTGCGCGTCGTTGCGGAAGGCGTCGAGACGATCGAACAGATCGATTTCCTGCGCGACCATCATTGCGACGAGATCCAGGGTTTCTACGTGTCGCATCCGGTGCCCGCGGCGGACATGGAGGTGCTGGTGCGTGCACATGCGGCTGCGCGACTGCATTAGCATCAGCAGCGCGTGGCCCTCAGCGACGCGCGACCCGCCATCGAGGGGCACGTCAGCCGGCCTTGGCGCCCATTCAGGTTGTTCGGCGTGATCCCGGGCGAATGCGGTCGATGCAAACACACGTCGGATTTTCAGATTCAGTGAATTGTCGTTGCAAAAACTGATTGAAAGACGGTATCCGACCAGTTCGCCCGCTCTGCCTCTCGGTGACTGGCATGTGCTGATTCAGCTTTCGGTGGGTCTGCGAAGTCGCAACGCGGAATCAGGCAGTGCATCCATCTCACGGCGGACGACGTATGCCCTACTGGGGGGTAACCTCCGATGGATATGCTTACAACCCATTGCCAGATGTCCGGCGCCCAAAGCAAGGCTAGGATCGCGCGGCCAATGTTTTCGTGAAGCATTTCTGGGCAGGAATGTTCTGGGTGGATTGTCCTTGTATCAGCTTCAATTTTCGGGGAAACAGCTCATGACCAACTCATGTCGACAGACCCGTCGGTGCGCTATTGCGGCAAGCATTCTTGCCTCTCTACTGGCAACGCCAGTATTCGCGCGACAGCTTCCACAAAATCTCGGTTACGGCCTCGACAAACTCGTCGAGAGCGACGTCGCGCTTCGTTCCGGCCATGTCACGGAAGCGCTGCACGATGGCTACACAACCCAAACAGCGGCGGACTACGCAGCACGGGCAATCAAGGATACGGCGACGGGGCGTGTCCTCGTCGACATCGTATTGAACGGGCGTGTGCCGCTCTCCCTTGCGCGCGATGCGCTTGCCGCAAAGGTCGCTTCGCTGACCGTCAAGGCGACGGACGCCAAGTATCGGCATGCCGGCATTATCGAGGCCTACGTTGCCGTCGCGGATGTACCGACCGTGGCGCAGAGCGCCGGTGTGAAATCGGTATTCCTCGCCCTCCAACCCGACCTTGATGCGGTACAGACCGAAGCAGATACCACCGCGGCGTCGTCATCCGGCACGGGGCCGAGCCCGCAAGTTTCCCCGACCCAGACGCTGACAAAGATCGGTACCGCGTTCGATCAGGGAGTCGTGCAGCATCGCGTTGACCGCATCAACACGATTTATGATCCGACTGCTCCAGTGAACTACGACGGCACCGGCATCGCGATCGCCGCGATGTCCGATAGTTTCGATACGCGTGCCGCCGCTCCCCATGCCGCCGATGACGTCACCAGCAAGGACCTTCCGGGCGATCCCTCCAATCCGATCAACACGCAGCCAGTTACCGTGCTGGTGGACCTCGGCGCTGCCGGAACCGACGAAGGCCGTGGCATGGTGCAGATCCTGCACAAGATGGCGCCGCGCGCCCGCCTCGGCTTCGCCAGCGGTTCGCTCGGAGAAGTCCAGTTTGCCGAAAGCATTCGCCAGCTCGCGAATCTTCCGGGTCATGTCGGTGTGGTTGGTTTCAATGCCGACGTCATCGTCGACGACATCAGCTACGGCGGCGAGCCGTTCTTCGGCGAAACGATCATCGGCAGCGCGATCGACGACGTGACAGCCGCCGGCGTGTCGTATTTTTCGTCGGCAGGCAACAACATCGGCATCAATGCGTACGAATCCACTCTGCGTATCGTGCCCACTGGCGTCGGCAATACTGCGGCCACCAACGTGGCTCTCGTCGGCACCAATATCGATCTGACCGGCGTACCGGCCAATCTGTATGCCGGTGGCTTCCACAACTTCAATCCGACGCTCGGCCAGCTGGATGTCGCGCAACTCGTCAACTATCCGACCCTGACATCTGTCGCCAATTCGCAGGGCACTGAAATGCAGTGGGACGACCCGTATGACCAGCGCGACCTCGTACTCAATGACCCACCCATTTTCTCCAGTGGTGGCACGATCGATGGCACGACGATGTCGGTAACGTTCGGCCCGACCAGCTCGCCCGCGCTCCCTCCGTTCACCCAGGGAACGCCCTATGTCATCAAGGAAACCGCGACCAGCGGCGACTTCGACGGCATCGTGCAGATCTACGATGCGACCAATACGCTGATCGTGAGCCAGGACACCGGCACTGACGAAGTCGTGCAGTTCTATCCGCCGGTCAGTGGCCAGTACCACATCACGATCATTCCCTTCGCCACCACGGCCGGCAATTTCACGCTGACGGTGAACACTGCTCAGGGAACGGCAGGTGTCACCACCGACCTCAACCTGCTCGCATTCCGCGCCGATACCGGCGCCTACATCAGCGCGATATCGCTCACCTCCAACAATCTCGCCAACAACCGACCGGTCGAACTCGGCAAGATGGGTTCGCCTGCAGGTCAGACGCAGATGCAGTTCGTGATTGCGCGCGCGAACATACCGGCTGCAACGCAGCTGCCGACGCGAGTGCGCTGGATCGTCCGCGGCAACGGCGGTTCGGGCTTCGGTCCGGCCGAGTACTTCACCTACAACACCGTGACAACCAAGGGCCACGCGACCGCGAAGGGATGCAACGGCACGGCGGCCTACAGTGTGTTCCGCCCGAACACGCCGGAATATTTCACCTCGCCAGGGCCTGCGACGATCCTGTTCGACGCCGACTCGAACCGATTGGCGACGCCTGATATACGCCAAGTGCCTCGCATCGCTGCCGCCGACCAGGGCAACACATCGTTCTTCGTCAGCGACTCGACCGCCGATCTGGACACGAAACCGAACTTTGGCGGCACCAGCGCCGCAGCACCGCATGCCGCAGCCATCGCCGCCTTGGTGTTGCAGTCGCGGGGCGGTCCGGGTTCGGTGACGCCTGCGGACCTGCGCACGATCCTGCAACAAAGCACATTCCCGCACGATCTCGATCCGATGCAGGCTATCGGTACCGCGCTGTCCAGCGACGGCGGCACGGTGTCGTTGATGGTCCGTTCGGACGAGGAGGCGAACAAGCTGACCGGCGCAAACGACCCGGAATCGATGACGCTGACCTATACAGGCACGGGATCGATCGCGAGCATCACGTTCAATCCGGGCGGAACAGCATCGACCGCAGGCAATGTGACGGGTGGCAATCACGGTATTCAGGACACCACACCGGGCGTCGTCACCTACTTCGAGAATGATTTCCCCGGTCTCGTGTTCGAACCGGCAGCGACCGCATTCAAGGTCGGCTCACTGGTCGGACTTACCGCTGGTGATATCCAGGGACCGTCAAGCATCACGCCGTTCACGGGCTTCAGCAACCTGGCCGCCACGCCCTCCAATGGCACCTCGCAGTTCTGGACGATGACAATCGGCTTCACGCCAGGCGCATTCTCGGCCGGCAAGGTTATGCATTTCACGGTAGGACGTGGCGCCCAGCATTCGGCGGTTACCGGCAGCGGTTCGGTAGTCGGCAACGGAACGACAACCGTGAATTCGCTCGCCGATCTATTCGGAGGCAGCGTATTCCTCCCGCGCGGCACGGTGGTTACCGAAGGCATGACGTTCACCGGCACGACCACGAGCGGCGGGACGTTCAGCGGAACGATCCGCAACAACATCGGCGCCGGCTATACGCCACTGGATGGCTACGGCTTCATCGACGCCGCTGCCGCGACGGACCGTATCTTCGCGAACGGATTCGAATAACCGTCAAGCAGTAAAAAGAGACCCGGGCACTGCAAATGCGGTGCCCGGGTTTTTTATTGCGCGTATTTCGCACTGCGTGTTGAAGCCAGATTGCGTCAACCTGGCTGTGTTCGAATCAATCCGCGCTGTTCGCATAGATCTTCACGACCTCGTACAGAAACCGCCGTCCATCGAGCAGCGACTTCACGCGGATACGCTCGTTGAGTCCGTGCGCGTGACTGCCTTCGGCGTCGTGGAACATGCCGGACAAGCCATAGGTCGGCGTGCCGAATGCGTTGAGGAAGCGGCCATCGGTCGCGCCCGTCGACATTGTCGGCACGATCGCGACGCCGGGCCAGATCGTCTCGGCCACCTTGCGCACGGGGTCGAGCAACGCCGGCGTCAACTGCGGCACATTGCCGGTCGGACTCGGATCGCCGACTTCAGTGATCGCGATCTTCGAATCATCTGCAAGCCGGGTGAGTTCGTCCTTCACCGCCTGCAGCGGTGTTCCGGGCAGGATGCGGCAGTTCACGTTTGCACCGGCGCGCTGCGGCAGTGCGTTGGGCGCGTGTCCGGCATCGACCATTGTCGCGACGCAGGTCGTGCGCAACATGCCGTTCCAGCCGGGATTAAGCGTCCACAACCGATCGGCGGCAGCCGCGTCCGGCGGATCGCGCAACACCGCCTTGATGTCCTCGGCGACTGCGATTGGCGCGAGCTCGAGTTGCGCCTTGAAGTACGCGCGTGTGGCCTCGTTGAGGGCGATCGGAAACTGATAGGCGCCGATGCGCGCGAGCGCCCCGCTCAGCGCATAGATCGGATTGGTCCGGGTCGGACGCGAACTGTGTCCGCCCGAGTCGGTCACTTCGAGGCGGAAATCCTGGTAGACCTTTTCGCCCGCCTGGATTTGCAGCGCAAGCGGCTTTTCCTGTGCATCGAGCTCGCCGCCGGCGCCCTCGTTCAAGGCGAACGCGGCCTTCATGGCGTCCGGATGCTCCTTGATCAGCCAGGAAGCGCCGTTGAAGGTATCAGCCGTTTCTTCGCCGCACGTGAGTGCAAGGCGGATCGAACGTCGCGGCGTAAATCCTTCCTTGCGATAGCGGATCAGGCTGTCGGTGAACACGGACGCCATCGCCTTGTCGTCGCTTGCGCCGCGTGCATAGAACCAGCCGCTCTCCTCCGTGAGCTTGAATGGATCGCGTACCCAGTCCGCACGCTTCGCCTCGACCACGTCAATGTGCGCAAGCAGCAGGATCGGGGCAGCCTTCGCGTCGCTTCCCTTGAGTGTCGCCATCAGATTGCCGTCCTTTGGGCGCGCCTCCGATGCCCATACCGCGGTATCCGCGGAAGGAATGCCGGCTGCGACCAGACGCGATTGCATTGCCTTCGCAGCTTCCGTGCAACTGCCCGCCGAGAGCGTCGTATTGATCTCGACGAGTTGCTTGTACAGCGCACGAAACGCCTTCTCGTCCGCATCGGCCGCCGTCGCATGCGCAGGAAGCGCGCTTGCAGCGAGAATCGCTGTCAGCAAGGGTGCCACGCGTGTCTGTTTCATGCCGCTTCCTCTCGTCGTTCAAGAGGACAGCATGCAACCTGCGGGCGAGAGCATCAAGCGACGACGTCTGGCAGTGTGCGCAGCGACACCGTAGCTGGCAGCCGCAGCTCGGTTGCAAAGACGCGATCCGGCGCGACGACGTGTTCGTCGGACCGGCGACGAAACCCGCCCGCCTGCGCGGGTTCGAAACCGATTGAACCGACTGTCTCTGCGCGAACCCGCGGCGGCGGTCGCCTGCATCGGCCTGTCGGAACGCAACGCCTACCAGTCGGTTCGAGCCGGCAGCAACCCGCGCAATTCGAGGTCGGTCAGGTTGCGCCATTGGCCGACCTTCAACACGCCAAGCTTGATGTTGACGATGCGCACGCGGCGCAACTGCGTCACGCGATAGCCGAATACCTCGGACATCAGACGGATTTGCCGGTTCATTCCCTGCGTCAGTACGATGCGGAAACCGAACTTCGCCAGTCGCGTCGCCTTGCACGGCTTGGTCATCTGGTGATGGACGCGCACACCGCGCGCCATGCCGGTGAGGAATTCCGGCGTCACCGGTTTGTTCACCGCGACGAGGTATTCCTTCTCGTGGCGGTTCTCCGAGCGCAGGATCTCGTTGACGATATCGCCATTGCTGGTCAGCAGGATCAGGCCTTCGGACTCCTTGTCGAGGCGGCCGACCGGAAAGATGCGCTCCCGATGATCGACAAAATCAACGATGTTGCCGCCGACCTCGCTATCCGTGGTGCAGGTGATGCCGGGCGGCTTGTTCAAGGCGATGTAGATGTGCTTTCGCGTCGCACTTGCGGCGCGGCGTGCGAGCAGGGGTTGGCCGTCGATGCGGACATCATCCCCCTCCTCGACCTGCGAGCCCATGCCGGTCGCCTTGCCGTTGAGAGTGACGCGCTTTTCAGCGATGAGGCGATCGGCTTCGCGACGCGAGCAGAAGCCGGTTTCGGCGATGTGTTTGTTGAGGCGCATTCGCGCATTCTACGGTGCGCGCGCGCAACGCGCGAAGCCCATGCGACGGCAGCGATGAAAAAGCCGCGCGCCGACGCCGCGGGCTTGCTCAAGCGGTGTGCACCTCGCCCAACGCTTTCAACACAGCCGCCGGCCGCATCGGCAGATGTCGCAGGCGCGCGCCGACCGCCGCGAAGATCGCGTTCGCGATCGCGGGCCCCACCACCGTGGTGGCGGGCTCGCCGAGGCCAACGGGTGCGTCGGTGCTGGCAATGAATTCGATATCCAGCTCCGGCACGTCGCGCATGCGCAACGGGGTATACGTATCGAGGTTGGTGTCCTTGACCTGGCCATTCTCGAATTCAGTGCCCTCATGCAGCGCCATGCTCGCGCCCCACAACGACGCCCCTTCGACCTGCGCCAGTGCACCGTCGGGATGCACGATGGTGCCGGCGTCCACGACGAGCGTGAGCTTTTCGAGCTTGACTGCACCGGTCGTGCGATCGACTTTCACGCGTGCGACACAAGCGCTCCAGGTCGGCATGTCGCGTTCCTGACCAAACGAAGTCGCAATGCCAAGACCGGTATCCTTCGGCAAGGTCGTACCCCAGCCGGCCTTTTCAGCTGCGCGCTTGACGACGTTGTACTGCCGCTTGGCGCCGCCTACCGCGCTCTTGTCGTCGCCGGCGTTGCTGCCTTTCGCATCGAGCAGGCCAAGGCGAAACTGCACCGGGTCGGTGCCGGCGTGATGCGCCGCTTCGTCCATGAAACTTTCCAGCGCCCAATTCGTCCAGCCTGGTCCCACCGAGCGCAACCAGCCAGGACGAAATGTGGCGTTGGCGAGATCGTTGGAGATTGCACGCACGCGATGCGCACCAACCGAATACCAGTGATCGGCGCCGGAAATCGAGAAAGGGTCGTAGGGCTCGCCGTTCTTTCCCTTCGGCATGAAGCTCGGCACCATCACCTGCGTCGGCCAACCAGCGGTCGCATGGTGCTGCATGCCGACGACCTTGCCACCTTCGCCGAACGCCATGCTCACGCGTTGCACGGATGCCGAGCGTGGCGAATCGAAACGCGCATCGTCTGCGCGCGTGAATACGAGCTTGACCGGCTTGCCGATCGCCTTCGCGGCAAGCGCGGCCGGTACAGCGTAGTCGCCGTTGAGCCGGCGTCCAAAACCGCCGCCGATCAGATAGGTGCGCATGACGACCTTGTCCTCGCCCACACCCAACGCCTTTGCCAGCGTCGGCAAGATCAGCGACTGCCACTGGTTGCCGGTGTGGATCTCCCAGATGCCATCCTTCTGCAGCGCGAGTGCGTTGACCGGCTCCAGCTGGAAGTGCAGAACGGTACTCGTCGTATAGGTCTGTTCGATCTTCGACTTCGCCGACGCAAATGCTTCTTCCACGCCGTCATTCGCGACGACGAGCGCGCCGATTTTCGGATTGTCGATCAGCTTCGATCCATGATCGAGCAGGTCCTTCTCCGATACTTTCGCCGCGGCACCGCTGCTCCAGTTCACCTTGACCTTGTCCGCGGCGCGATTCGCGGCCACGAATGAATCGGCGACCACCACGACCCAACCGGGCACGGTGCCCGATGGATCATCCAGAGCAATCGTCTGCAGGTAGCCGTTGACGTCCTTCGCCGCGGAATCGTCGATCGACACGACCTTTGAATCGGTACGCGTCGGCGGCAATTTCGGGCGTGCGTAAAGCATGCCTGCGACTTCGGCATCGATCCCGTAGCGCGCACTGCCGTTGGTCTTTGAAGGGATATCGAGAGCGTGACTCGACTGGCCGACGAGGCGACGTTCCGATGGCTTCTTGATCGGCAGCGCCTTCAGCTGATCCGCCGTGTAGGTGCGCGCAAGACTGCCCTTGCGCACGATGTCCGCATAGCTGATCGACTTTCCTCCCGCGCTGACCATGCTGTCACGCGCGATGCATGCGTCCTTCGGCACATGCAGCAACTTTGCGCCTTCCTCGATCAAGGCGATGCGGCCGGCCGCTCCCGCCTGACTCAACGGCGCAAAACTCTGCCATACCGACCAGCTGCCGCCGGTCACCATGGTTCCCCATTTCGGATCGGTGTCGACCGCATTGATGCGCACCGACTCCCACTTCGCCTCGAGTTCGTCGG
>JBDSNK010000278.1:0-11667 GCA_039915385.1 Dokdonella sp. | reverse complement strand
AATGCGAGTGGCACTATGAAGACGGTCTGCGCGACTACCTGCGCTCGATGCTCGGCGACACCGATTACCTGCCGAGCGATCTGTATATCGGACACCTGCAACGTGATACCGGCAGCGTCGAGTTCGCCGTCGCATGGTTGCCGGAGGGCGACCTGACGCAGGAAAGCTACGTCAACTTGATTCCCACCGCGCAACACGGCACCCACGCCAACGGGCTGCGCTCTGGCCTCACCAATGCGCTGCGCGAATTCTGCGAGTTCCGCAACCTGCTGCCGCGCGGCGTCAAGCTCGCGCCGGAAGACGTGTGGGATCGCCTCAGCTTCGTGCTGTCGCTGAAGATGATGGACCCGCAGTTCTCCGGCCAGACCAAGGAGCGCCTGTCCTCGCGCGACGCGGCCGGCTTCGTCGAAAACGCGGTACACGATGGATTTTCGTTGTACCTCAACCAGCATGTCGAACTCGGCGAGAAGATCGCCCAGCTCGCGATCGAACGCGCGTCACTGCGGCTCAAGGCCGAGAAGCAGATCGTGCGCAAGAAGATCACCCAGGGCCCCGCATTGCCAGGAAAGCTTGCTGATTGTGCGTCGAGCGATCTGTCGCGCACGGAACTTTTCCTGGTCGAGGGCGACTCCGCCGGCGGCTCTGCGCGTCAGGCACGCGACAAGGACTTCCAGGCGATCCTGCCGCTGCGCGGAAAGATATTGAATACGTGGGAAGTCGAATCCGGCTCCGTACTCGCCTCGCAGGAAGTACACGACCTCGCGGTCGCGATCGGATGCGATCCAGGCAAGGACGACATCTCCGGCCTGCGTTACGGCAAGGTGATCATCCTTGCCGATGCGGACTCCGATGGTCTGCATATCGCGACGCTGCTGGCTGCCTTGTTCCTCAAGCACTTCCCGAAACTCGTGCGCGACGGTCATGCCTTCGTCGCGATGCCGCCGCTGTTCCGCGTCGATGTCGGCAAGCAGGTGTTCTACTGCCTCGATGAAGCCGAGCGCGATTCGATGATCGAGAAGATCGAGCGCGAGAAGATCAAGGGCACCGTCAGCGTCACGCGCTTCAAGGGTCTTGGCGAGATGAACCCGCCGCAGCTGCGCGAATCGACGATCCATCCGGATACACGCCGCCTTGTCCAGCTAACAGTCGAAACGGATGACGGCACCAGCAAGGTGATGGACATGCTGCTGTCGAAGAAGCGCGCGTCGGATCGCAAGGAATGGCTGGAAACCAAAGGAGATCTGGCTTCGCTGGAGGTCTGAGGCACCCGGCATCGATGGACCGGAGCGGAGCTTTGCGATCTGCGACGCGTTCTGCCCACCCGGAAAGCCCGCCGTTTGACGTTAGGTAAGCATGTACTGTCTTTTGAGGAGAAACCATGCGCATCCCAATGCTTCCTGCCCTATTCATCTCGATCGTGATCGCCTGCGTGACCACGCCCTCGGCCGTCGCCGCCACGTTCTGCGTTTCCAACGCCACGGATTTGCAAGCAGCGCTAGGCACAGCGTCGAATAACAGTGAAAACAACGTGGTCCGTGTGGTCGCAGGAACCTACAATTCTCCGTCCGTCGGCTTCCAGTATTTCCGCACGGTGGGCAACTTCGACCTCGACGTTGAAGGTGGCTGGAATGCAGGCTGCACCGCGCAGACTCCGATAGCGTCGTTGACCACCCTCGATGGGCAATCGATCCATGGCGTGCTGAAACTGTTCGGGAACAACGTCGGACTGACCGGCAATCTGACCTTGCGCTATTTCGACATCTTCCACGGCGCGGATCAGAACGGCTACGACGCTGCCCTTCTGATGGCCGCCTACGACGGCGATGTGCGGATCGAAAGCTGCCGCTTCCGCAACAATGTTTCCAGCGGCAACAACGGCGCCGACCTGATGTCGATCGCCTCCCATAGCGGAACCATCACGTTCGTGGGCAATGTCGTTGCGAACAATTCCGCGCCGAGTCGGCCGTTGGTCGTCAGCTTTTCGCTTGGCAACGGCCTTGGCGCGATGTACATCAACAACAACACGATCGCGGACAACACCTTCGCGACCACGGTGGAGGCGCTGGGCGCGGTATTTGCCTCCCGCGCGACGCTGTCCAACAATATTCTCATCAACGGCGGCAAACCCGAGATCTACTCATCCGACCCCCCGCTACTGCTGGACAACGACATCGATTTCCTCAGCACGACGCCCGCTGCGGGCAGCACCGGCAATGTCAATGTAGATCCGCAATTCGTCAGCACGACCAATCATCACATCCCACTTGCGTCGCCGGTGCGCGATGCCGGCGACAACACGCCACCCGGTGGTTTGCCCAGCTACGATCTCGACGGTGGTCAGCGTAAGGTCTTCGGCACCGTCGACATGGGTGCGTACGAGACGCAGGGCGACAACATTTTCTCCGATGGCTTCGAGCATTGAGCGTAAGCAGACTCTTCCAATCGTGGCGACGCACGTCCAACGCAAGCCTCAATTCGACCGCGTCAACTCGGTCGCCGGGCGCGGCAGCGCAAACAGAAAGCCTTGGCCGATGCTGCATTCGAGCCGCATCAGCGCTTCGCACTGGGTCAGGGTTTCGATGCCTTCGGCGATGACTTCGAGGCCAAGCGATCCGGCCAGCGCTCGAATTGCGCGGACCACCGCGACGCTGCTGCCACTGAGATCGGATTTCAGCTCCGACACGAACGAGCGGTCGATCTTGAGCGAATGCAACGGGAAGCGATGCAGGTACGAGAGTGACGAGTAGCCGGTGCCGAAGTCGTCCAGCGACGTCAGCACGCCAGCGTCACGCAGGCTCAGCATGGTCGCGCACGCTTGCTCCGGATTCAGCAGCAGCGCGCCCTCGGTGACTTCGATGCGGATGCGCCACGGCGGTACGCGATATGCTTTGAGCAGATCGAGCAGGTTGGCGGTCAGATTGGTCGAGCGAAAGTGTCTCGCCGAGACATTGATGCTGACATACGCCTGGGACTCGCGGAGTCCGGAAATGGCGCCGAATACCTGCTCGTAGATCTGCCAGTCGATCTGCTCGACATTGCCTGATTCCTCAGCCACGGCGAGGAATTCGCCAGGCAACAGTAAGCCGCGCGACGCGTGGCGCCAGCGCAGCAGGGCTTCGTAGCCGAGCACGGCGCCGTCGGCGAGACGTACAATCGGTTGCAGGTACGGCTCGAACTCGTTGCGTGCCAGAGCGCGGCGCATGTCGCTTTCCAGATCAAGCATA
Source organism: Dokdonella sp. (assembly GCA_039915385.1). Classification (GTDB taxonomy): domain Bacteria; phylum Pseudomonadota; class Gammaproteobacteria; order Xanthomonadales; family Rhodanobacteraceae; genus Dokdonella_A. The sequence goes on along the minus strand of JBDSNK010000278.1, from coordinate 8,443 downwards.
TTCAGCGCTTCCAGGCGCAGCTGCTCGTCAAACAATTCGTAGCGCTGGCGTCCGCGCGCCTTCGCACGATACATCGCGACATCGGCATCGCGCAGCAGTTCCTCGGGCAGGTTGTAGCGGCGGTGGGCGAGCGCGATGCCAATGCTTGCGGAGGAATAGATTTCCTTGTCGCCGACGCGTATGGGATCCACCAGCGCTTGCATCACCCTGTTCGCAACCTGGAACGCGTCATCGACGCTGTCGATGTCTTCCAGCAGGATAGTGAACTCATCACCACCGAGGCGCGCGATGGCATGGGGCGCCTCCGCGCAACGGGCGATGCGCCGCCCGGCTTCGATCAGCAGGTCATCGCCGAGCAGATGCCCGACCGAATCATTGACGACTTTGAAGCGGTCGAGATCGATGAAAAGAACGGCGAACAAGCGCGAGGGATTCTTCGTGTAACGCGTCAACACTTCCTTCAGGCGCTTGAGCAGCGACGCGCGATTGGGTAGCCCGGTAAGTGCGTCGTGGAAGGCCTCGTGCTTGAGACGCGACTCCGCCTGTTCGCGCACGCCGATCTGTTCGCGCAGGTCCTGGTTCGCGAGATTCAATTCCTCGGTGCGTTCCTCAACCCGTTGTTCGAGTTCGACGTGCGCGCGGCGCAGACGCTCCTGCGTCTGCTTGCGCTCGAGCGCAGTGGCGATATGAAACGAGGCGAACTGGAGGATTTCCTGCTCCGGCTGACCGTAGTCGTGCTCGGCGTCGTAACTCTGCACGACCATCACGCCGACCGCATGGTCATCGAGCAGAAGCGGCACGCCGAGCCAGCACTTGGGCAAGGTGCCGAATATCACCATCTCGCCGGCATCCCTCAGGGTGCGGATCTGAGCTTCCGTGACGAGCAGCGAATGCTTGTGGCGCAGCACCCACTCGCTGATGCCATTGGTCAGGCGTCGGGTCTGCAAGGGCAGATCCCGCTCATCGACAAAATACGGAAACCTCAGTTCGCTGCCATCGGACGACAGCAACGCGATGAAGAAATTGCGTGCGTTGAGCAACTGTGAGACGACATCGTGCACGCCAACGTAGAACTCGTCGATGCCACCGCGCTCGCCTGCAAGTTCCGCGATCCGGAACAAGGCAGCTTGCAGGCGCTGTGCGCGCTGACGTTCGATCACTTCTTGGCGCAGCGCCTTGTTCGCTTCGGCGAGTTCCGCGGTCCGACGCTGCACCTCCGATTCAAGATCAGCCTGCACCTGCTTGCGGGTGAGCGCCGACAGCGTTTGCTGCGCGACGAAGGTCAGCAGGTTTCGATCGCCTTCATTGTAGTGCCGGCCTGAGTCATAGCTCTGCACGACCACTGCACCCCGCACCCGCTCGCCTTCGAGCATGGGAACGCCAAGCCAGTCGACGCAATCCGGACCCAGTCGGGCGTCGTACTCCCACCCCAGCGGTGCACGCAGTGCTTCGCTGGAACCGTGCATCGCGCGACCGGTGTGCGCCACGGCGAATGTGAGGCTGCTTGGATAGTCCCCGGCTGCTATCTCCGTGCGGATACCCGTGATCGTGAGATCGTCGGTATCGGCGTAATACGGAAAGTGCATGGTGTCGTGCACATCATCGTAGATGGCTATGTAGAAGTTCTCGGCATACGTCAGGCGGCTGACCACCTCGTGCACGCGCGAGAGCATCTCGTGGACATCGATATCGGAATAGGCCAGATCCGCGATCGCGTAGAGCGCCCGTTGCAGATTATCATTGCTCCTCGCCGCCTCGACGTCGCGCGCAAGATCGTCCATGCGAAGTAGCTCGCGCAGGCGCAGGTCAAGCAGGTCGATCCAGGCCCCCTCCTCGGCTGCGCAGTCGCGCGATTGCATCGAAGCCGGATCGAACGTCAGGATCAGCCTTGCGCGGCCATCGGCGAGGTTGAGGACGCCGATGTTGTCGGCTACACCGCTTGCCGGCAGATTGCCGGCCTCACCTTTGACCAGCGACGAAAAGACCGCGTCTCGACAACCGGTCCGCTCGCGTGCGGCTGCCTCGGCTATTGGGCCAAAGCGCTCGAGGTCATTCGCCTCGACAACAAGCTTCCAGGCAAAAGCATGATCCGCAGGGCGCGCGGCCCGCGCCGGCGATTGAGGACACAGTAGTCCTGACAGCCTCTGCACATGTTCCCCCATTGCCGGTCACCCTAGCACCGGTTTGATGGGCTGTCGAAGAATATTCATTCTGGAAATTGCCGCACACCCGGCGGTCGTCTGCAAGCGGGTGTTGCGTGCCGTCCGAGAGCCTCGACGGCTTCGGTCTGCAAACCTCGAGTTCGGATGCGGCAGGTTTTCCGCGCAGCCGCGGCGAACTTGGATGGCGCGCTCGCCCCTCGCGCCAAAGGCCCGAAAGGACGCAACAGTTCGCCACGTGCTGCCGGAAAAGACTCGTGGGTTGAAATGGGAACGTGCCGCGCATCGAATGGCACGTCGCCGACGCTTAGCGGGAATTGGCGGCAACCATGTCCACTAGCGTGAAGATATTCCGATTTGAGCCAATGAAGAGTCAGGCAACAGCGCACGCGGCACCGTCCCAGAAGCGAAACTCGAGGGACTCGCCGTCGTCGCTGCATAGTTTCTCCGCTAAGGGATCGTGGGTGATCCAGACATCGCGGATCGCATCTCCCGTGTCGTCGAATCGGGAAATGACCATCACCAGTCGATGATCGACCAACGCTTCGAGCAATTGGGTCACCGTTGCAATCGGAGGGTCGATTCGGTAACTCGCCAGATGATCGGCCTGGGTGCACCAGCGATAGCCCTCGAATCCGATTACGCCGTCGGCGAGATCGACGACAAGCGTAAACAGTGCATCCGGGGATACGTATCGATCGGTCGGCATGGCCTATTCCATGATGGGGGCGGATCAAGGGTTGAAGCTGCGGCAGGACGGTCACCCCGGCATTCACAACATGGGCATGTCAATGGCAGCCATTGCGGTTCCGGGCGATCTTGGAAGTGCCGAGCGGGCCTGGCCGAACACCAGACCCTCTCGCGCTCGCGCAGCCTCAGCGCCTGGCTGGCACGACCCCATCGAAACCATCGGCGAAAACGCGATCCGACGGACCATCGAGGTTGATCAGGGAAACCGTTGGAACGACGACGTTCGCATAGTTCCCGCTACCGGACTGGATTGAACCACTTACCGTATACGCAATATCGCCGTCCGCAAGAAAGTCGCTGACGCCAGTAACGGTTACCGTCTGCTGGACGTTCCAGTCAGCCGTGGTGAACACCAGCTGCGACGGTGCAGCGACGCCTTCGCTTGGATCGTCGGAAATGAAAGAAATGGTCACATCGCCCGTCGGCGGCACGGCAAGTACCACCTGAAAACTGGCGCTGGTTCCGTCTTCGCCGGTGACGAGGCCACTGACCGGCGTGATATCCACAGCACCGTCGGCGAACGGCGTCGTGTCGCTGGCCACGTTGTTGGCGAGGTTCTGCTCGGGCGCATACGGCGCGGTAGTGGAGACGCTCGCGCTGTTCAGGATTTCGGTGACGCCGGGCGCGACCGGATACGTTACGTCGACCGAAAATACGACCGAGCCATTCGCGCCATCCGCGAGTGCGCCGAGCGGAAACTCGCAGGTGCTGCTGGCATTCGCATCCGGCGTGCACACCCACCCGGCAGTACTGGTTGCGGCGTGGAACGTTGTACCGTCCGGCACGGTTTCGGTGATCGTCGCGTTCGGCGCACCTGCGGCGCCAGTCACCGTGTAGGCCAGCGAGTAAGCGACGCTTCCGTTCGGCGCGACGCTGACATCGCCATCGGACATCGTCAGAGCGAGGTCCGCCGGTTCTTCGTAGCCAAGCGTCAACCACTCCTGGACGGAAACCACGGCTGATCCGTTGTAACCACCGGTCGACACCATGCGCAGTTTGCCACCACTCGAAATGCCGATGATGTCGCAGATGTTGCTGACGCCGGTAGGCTTGGGCGGGCCACTTTTCCAGCTATCGTCGCGAAAGTCGTAGACCCAGGTGTCGTTCTTTGCCGAACTGCCGGCACCATTGGGGTCACCTCCCGCAAACAGCACGAAATCAAGTGCCGAGAGACCTTGGGCCGGGCCTGCTGCGATCGGTACGCCCGCTCCGAGTCGACCAACGGTGCCGCCTGGATAGGAAGGGCCGGCGGTCCAGCTGATGGTGGTCGGATCAACCGCATCGATCGTGCCGATCACTGTGTCGGACAACTCAGCGGCCATGGCCTGGCTGTATCCGCCAACGACAATAATGTGATTTCCAACAATGCCACCCCGCAGACCGGCGGTCGCGGTTCCGGTTTTCGGCGTAGCCAGCTGCCAGGTATTCAATTGCGTATCGTAGACCTGCACCGTATTGAGGTCGGCCGCGCCGGAATAGCCGCCGATCACGTAGACATAGCGGTTCTGATACGTGCCGATCGCATAGTCACCTATCGCCTGCGGGAGTGGTGCACCGGCCGTCCACGTATCCGTTGCGATGTCATAGATGTTCAGTACGGTAACCGGCGAGAATCCCGATCCGTAGCCTCCTGGCACGAAGATCCTGCCACCGACCTGCGCTGCGCTCAGCTGCAGGCGAGCGGCCGGCAACGGCGCCATTGGTGTCCATGTGTCAAACGTGACGTCGTAGCGCAGTACTGAAGCGGTATTGGCGAACGAACCGTCACCGCCACTGATGACATAGACGAAGGCATCGTTCGAAGGGTATGCGCCCATGCTGTAGGACGCCAGCGCATGTGCCCATCGCGCCGAAGGCATGGCGGTCTGTGAAGTCCAGCCTTCGGTTGGAAAAACACTGAAACCAAAGGGCATGGGTGACGTTGACGGTGGCTGATGACGCGGAGCCCGCATCGAAGCGGAGGCACTGACCTGCGCCCGCACTTGAATTGGAACGGCGCTTGCAGAAATGAGAACGATGGCGGCGGCGATAGCCGCCTGAAGACGATTCATGTGTGTGCCCCTTGCTGAAAAAAAAGGCGCGAACCACGACGCGTGGCCGCTCGTCTGCGCACTGTCGCAAGAAACGCGCCACCCCAATTGAGCTGTATCGTGCCGCGCGACAGGTCTTTCACCGACCGCGCGTGTCGCAATCGAACGGGCCTGTCTGAACAAGACGTCTTCCCCGCGAAGGCGCGCGTGAGCCATGGCATTACTTCGATGTTGCCCGCCCCTGCCCAAGATATCGGCTCGGCGGCACGCCGATCACGCGTTTGAACATCGTCGCGAACGCGGATGCGCTTTCGTAGCCGAGATCAAACGCCAGTTTGGTCACCGTCGCGCCAGCAGCCAGTCGAGGCAACGCGGCGAAGATCGAAGCCTGTCGCCGCCATGTCGCAAAACTGAGCCCTGTCTCGGAGCGGAATCGGCGCGTGAACGTACGTCTGCTCAGCGCGAGATCACGACACCAATCGTCGATCGTCTCATGCGGCGATGGATGTTCGAGATAGCAGCGACAACGTGCAGCGAGTCGCGCATCGGTGGGAAACGGAATATCGAGAGGAAGCACGGGAGCACGCACAATCTCGTACACGAGCAGCGAGAAAATCAGCCCGGCACGCGATCCGCGTTCAAACGGCAGCGGAAGATCGGCCGTTTCAAGCAACAGCTCGCGCACCAGCGGCGAGATGCCGACAACGCGACAATCGACCGGCAGCGCCGCATCTACACCTGCTTCGATGTAGACACTCCGCGTGCTGACATGCGCGAGCGCCGTAACTTCGTGTTGCATGCCAGCCGGAATCCACACAGCACGCGCCGGCGGCACGATCCAGCGACCTGCTTCGGTGCCGACGACCATGGTGCCGGTCGCTGCATACAGCAGTTGAGAACGTCGGTGACGGTGCGGCGCGACATGATGATCGGGCGGGTATTCGTTGGACGTGGCGACAATATTGCCCGGCAGCGTATCGACCTTTTGAGCATCCACGTTTCTCATCTTGGCCCATTCTAAGAGAAAGATGACCTTGCCAATAGTGCGGGCATCTTCGAGTCGTTGTTCAATAGTCGCATGTCAGAAACCTCTCTTGCTTCATCGGCGCAGGCCGACGCACCGGTCACTCCGCCCACTTCCGCCGAGTCAACGCTACTGGCCACCACCCGCACCGCGTTTCCCATCCTCGCGATGCTCTCGGTTTGCCACCTGCTCAACGACATGATCCAGTCCTTGCTGCCTGCGATCTATCCCTTGCTGAAGCAAAGCTTTTCGCTGGATTTTGGGCAGATCGGCCTTATCACGCTGGTCTTCCAGATCACCGCGTCGCTACTGCAGCCATTCGTGGGCATCTATACGGATAAACGGCCAATGCCGTATTCGCTCGCCATCGGCATGGGCTTTACCCTCTCCGGCCTGCTGCTGCTTTCGCACGCAACGAGCTTCACGATGTTGCTGGTGGCCGCCGCGCTGGTCGGCTCGGGGTCATCCGTATTCCACCCGGAGTCCTCACGTGTCGCACGCATGGCCTCGGGCGGGCGACATGGTCTCGCGCAGTCGCTGTTCCAGGTCGGCGGCAATATCGGTTCCGCCAGCGGCCCGTTGCTCGCGGCCTTCATCGTGATGCCGCGTGGACAGTCGAGTGTTGCCTGGTTCGCGATTGCAGCCCTGCTCGCAATCGTGCTGCTGACACGCATCGGCATCTGGTATCGCGAGCATATGCCCGCGCATCGCGCAGCCAATGCGATCGCGCGCGTATCGAGCCTGCCGCGGCACACAATCGTGACCACAATGATGATCCTGGGCGCCTTGATCTTCTCGAAGTACTTCTATCTCGCCAGCCTGTCGAGCTACTACACCTTCTATCTGATGCAGAAATTCCATCTCGGCGCTCAAAACGCGCAGCTGCACCTGTTTGTGTTCCTCGGTGCGGTCGCGGCGGGAACGCTCGCCGGCGGCCCGATCGGTGACCGCATCGGGCGCAAGTACGTGATCTGGGGTTCGATCCTCGGCGTGCTGCCGTTCACCCTGCTGCTGCCGCATGCAAACTTGTTCTGGACAACGATCCTCACCGTCGTGATCGGCCTCGTGCTCGCCTCGGCATTCTCCGCGATCATCGTCTACGCGCAGGACCTCGTGCCCGGCCGTACCGGCGTGATCGCGGGGCTTTTCTTCGGCTTCGCGTTCGGCATGGGCGGCATCGGTGCAGCGGTGCTGGGACAGCTCGCCGACCACGTTGGCATCGAAGCGGTCTATGGCATCTGCGCCTATCTACCCGCCATCGGACTGCTCGCCTGGTTCCTGCCATCGCTGGAAAGGCCGCGGATTGCACGCGCGGCGTAGTTCACGTGTGGGCACGACTTTCGCCGCGATGCTCTGAGCCAATGCACAAGAGCATCGCGGTTGAACCCGCTCCCAAAACAGCCGCATCCATCCATGCCGCGCCCGAAAACTGTGGCCATCGGCACGCGAAGATGGCTTCAAGAACAACAATGTTCCAGCAGTCGGCGGATCACGGCCCGCGTCGGCGCCGCCCGTTCGGGCAGGTACTCGAAGGAATCCTCATCCATGTAGTTGAGCTGGGTGAGTTCAAGCTGCACGGCATCGACGCCGTCGCCTGGACAGCCATAGTGGCGCGTAATGTAGCCGCCCTTGAAACGACCGTTGGCGACGTGCGTGAAATCGCGTTGCGCATCGAGCACGCCAACCAGCTTCTTCTGCAGCCCCGATGAACAACTTTCGCCATTGGCCGTGCCGAGATTGAAATCGGGCAGCCGACCATCGAACAGAAACGGCACGACGCTGCGGATCGAATGTCCTTCCCACAACACGACGCGACCGTGCGCCTCGCGCAATCGCGCAATCTCGCCCGCGAGCGTTGCATGATACGGCTTCCAGTACGCTTCGATGCGCGCCGCAATCTCGTCGCTACGCGGCTCCGCTCCTGCCTGATAGATAGGCTCGCCGCTGAATTGCACGATCGGGCACAGCCCCGTCGTGTTCCGCCCCGGATACAACGACGCGTTGTCGGACGGCCGGTTGAGGTCGACCACATAACGCGAATATATCGGCACGATCATCGATGCACCAAGTTCGCGCGCGAACTCATAGAGCTGCGAGACGTGCCAGTCCGTATCGGGCACTCGCCGCGCATGCGGTGTCATGCGGGCCGCCATCTCGTCCGGAAGCGCCGTGCCGTCATGCGGCAGGCTGATGAGCAACGGCGCAGTGCCGCAATGCAGAGTGCAGGTGTCCATCGGACAAGTGTACGGCGAGAGATCCCGGCGCGCGCAAAAACCCTGCAAACACGAAGTCAGGTCTTCACGCGCGGATGAAATGTCAGTGGAATCGCCTGGACATCCGCCGCCGTTGCAACGGCGGGTTTCGCATCGGCGACCGCGCAGCCGCCGCATGACGAGCATCCATCGCCGCAACTGCCACCGCTGCTGCTGCGCGGCTGGATACTTTGCACGGCAACGCGCAGCCACTGCGGCAGCGCAGGC
>JBDSNK010000050.1:0-4861 GCA_039915385.1 Dokdonella sp. | reverse complement strand
TGCGCATCGCGTTCCTCAATCTCGACGAAGTGATACGCATCGTTCGCACCGAGGAAGAGCCGAAGCCGGTGTTGATCGCGCGCTTCCGCTTGAGCGAGGAACAGGCCGACTACATCCTCGAAACGCGCCTGCGCCAGCTCGCGCGGCTGGAGGAAATGAAGATCAACACGGAGCGCGACGAATTGGAGGAGGAGCGCGCGCGCATCAACGTGATCCTCAATTCGAAGGCACGCCTGAAGACCCTGATCAAGGACGAACTGAAGGACGACGCAAAGAAATACGGCGATGCGAGACGCTCGCCCTTGATCGAACGCGCGGTCGCACAGGCGCTCGACGAAGCCGCGCTGGTGGCGAGTGAGCCGGTCACGGTGGTGCTGTCTGCAAAGGGCTGGATCCGCTCAGCGAAGGGACACGATGTCATCGCAGCCGAGCTCAACTATCGCGACGGCGACTCGTACCTCGCCGCCGCCCAGGGCCGCACGACGCAGCAGGTCGCGTTCATCGATTCGACCGGCCGCAGCTATTCGACGGCGGCGCACACACTGCCCTCCGCTCGCGGCAACGGCGAGCCGCTCACGGGCCGCTTCGCGCTGCCGGCCGGCGCACGCTTTGATGCAGTCGCCATCGCTGACTCCACGAGCAAGCTCGTGCTCGCTTCGGATTTCGGCTACGGATTCATGACCCGCTTCGAAGCGCTGCTGGCGAACAAGAAAGCCGGCAAACAGATCCTCAACATGGACGACGACGCTCATGTGATCGCCCCCGCGTTGGTCGCGGACTCCGCGCGTGATCGTCTCGTTGTCGTCACCAACGTCGGGCACCTGCTGATGTTCTCGGTGGCGGAACTGCCCGAACTCGACAAGGGCGGCAAGGGCAACAAGCTGATCGAAATCCCGAAGTCGAAACTCTCCGATGGTGAACGCGTGGTCGGCGTCGCGGTCGTCGCCGAAGGCAAGGGCGAAGTCACCCTGTACGCCGGTCAGCGCAAGCTCACGTTGAAATGGGCGGACCTGGTCGAGTACGGCGGCAACCGTGCGACTCGCGGTTCACTGTTGCCGCGCGGTTTGCAGCGCGTAGAGCGGATTGCAACCAGCGCATGACGCGATGGGCCGACCCTGCAGCTGCCTAGTCCTGCTTATCCGCGCTTTCAGGTGAACCCACTGGCGCGGCAAGCGCTGGCTGCTCGGGTGCCGGAATGCAGTCCAGCGTTATATCGTCCACGCCATAATTCGCATAGTCGGAGCTGGGCTGGACGTAGTGGAATCCGACTGCGTGACTGGCGCCGGTGGCATAGCTGCTGACGTCGACGCTGCGCTGCGAGTACGCGGCCTCGGCAGTCGCCGGCATTGGAAACGTGCGCACGACAACGCCATCCACGGTCACGTCCATTCTGACGGCAGGATTGCTGCCAACGAAGCCGATCCACAACCAGAAATTCAGAAAACGCGTGCCGCCAGACGGAACTACCACGGACTGAGTGAGCGTCGCATCTTCCCCCGCCTCAATGCCGCCGAACCATGCCCATACGTTTCCGGTGTGCGGGCCCGCCGTGTTGCCACCGTTTCCGCAACCGGTCGGACCGCCGAGAATGCAAAAGACGGAGAGCGCATTGAACGACGTCGCCATCCACGGCCCGCCGCCGCTGATACTGGCTTCAAGGCTGGCGTCAGCCAATGGCTGCATCGGTGCCGGACACGTGCCGCTGCCCGTCACGTTTAGTGACGCACTAGCCATCACCGCGTTGCTGCCCTCGTCGGTCTGCAAGGCATCTGCGGCGATCGTGTTGGTATAAGTCGTCGCAGCCGAGGCGGTCACGCTCACCGAGACCTCGCACGACGCGTTCGCAGGAATCTGTGCTCCAGCCGGCAGACTCAGGGCTCCGCCACCTGCGGGTGCGCTGGCGACGGCCCCGCACGTGGTCGCCACATCGCTTGGCGCCACGACCACCATGCCGGCCGGGAACGTGTCGATCAGGGCTGCGCCCAGCGTCGCCACAGTTGCATTCGTGTTGACCAGAGTCAGGGTCAACGTACTGTGTCCTGCGGACGCGATCGTGGTCGGGCTGAAAGCCTTGCTTAGCGTCGGACGATGCGGGCCATCAAAGCCATCTGCAAAAATTTCGTCCGGCAATCCAGTTGCATGGGCAATGCTCATGGCAACCGCCATGCATGCAGCCGCGATCGCCACGCATCCTGCACGTTCGACGACCGTGATCTTTTCACGCTTGCTGGACAAAACTGACATTGAGCGGGAACTCCCCAATTTGCACCTGACGCTGCATGCAAAGTGCAGCGCGGTTGCAGCATTTCAGAACGGTTCCGACTCTCTCGCCGATTGGCGCAAGTCGCCGGATTCGACGATGAATGAATGTCGTCGGTACGCTGATTGCGACCGGTTCGACATGCGACGGCATTTGTTGGTCGGATACCAGCAATTATCGGACCACCTCGAGGAACTGATGGCACCTGCAGCCTTTTCAGCCCGAAAGAAGACCGCTGAAATAGGCCGCGACGCACTCGTGATCGTACCCAAGCTCATGGCGGAGTCCGCACGCGATCGCCTCATCGGCCTGCATCGTGTGATCGGCGCAAGCCGTCAGTGAACGAGCGGACCCGACCAAACAAGGCGACCGCTAGGCTACGCGGCGCTTCGCTGTCCTGCGGACCACAGCGTACCGAACGCATGGGCGGCATAGCGGGGCACAACCATCGTTCCCCGAAACTGCGGATCGGCATGACGCTTACGGTAAAATGTACACTTTGTATGATGGCCAATACGGGCAACCCCACGCCACTCACCGCTGGGGCAACGTCTTGACGGGAAGAAATTTCGAATTCGGTCGCCCGGGATCGACCGATCCCCAGCTCGAGGACCCCGCAGCCTGGTGCGCACGGCGATCTTGAATGGCGCGCGATCCGAGTTCGATGGCGAGCGACGTCGATCTCGATCCCGGATCGACCTTGCTCGCCCTGCGACAGTCCGCGAGCAGTCGCTAAGCAGACTGCTGCCCATTCGAGTTCGATTCAGCGCAGCTCAGTTTCCGCGAATGCCTGTACCAGGCGGTCTATCGTTGGCGTTTTTTTTTGGTGCGCGGATAGAAGCCAAGTCGGCGCACGTTTGCTGATCATGCTGTCCAACATGCCCGTGTTTCCCATCGCGTTTCTGGTCGCGTGGATCGCATCGGCTGGCGACCATTTCGGTTTATTCGGCGGGATGGCTGGTTCCGCACCGGCGAACTCGGCAGGATGGATGTCAGCGGCGCGCTCTACCGGCTCGGCCGGATATCAAGGACATGCTCCTTGTCGATGGCGCCAACGCGTATCTGCCGGAGATCAAGCCTGTGACCGGCATACATCCCGGCATCGGCGAGGTCTGTGCGTTCGGAACGGCTGCCGACCGAGATGGTGAGCGCGCGCGCTTGCTCGTCGTGCCGCGCGATCCGCCGCTCGACGAAGCAGCCTTCGCGGCCCGGTGTGCGCAACGCCTCGCGCACTTCAAGCTGCCCAGGCGCATCAAGATTGTCGGTGCGCGGTGGCGGTCGGCGGTCGACGGTTGACGGTTGACGGTTGACGATTTATTGCGACGCGAATTGAGCGAGCAACCGCTATCCCGACCCTTGCCCAGTCGTACGCGGCTCGCGAGACATGCCGCAACCTTGCCGAGCGGGGCACGCGCATGCAGCCGGACCACGCGCGTCCCGGCGACGGATTGGTCCCTGCAACGTGCACTTCCATGCCAGTGGTCGTGTCTCGCGACAGGCACGCTCCACTATGATGCGGCGTTCAATTCCAATGGTGCACTGATCGTGATCCGATTTCTGCAAAGACTCATCGTTCTGCTGCTTGCATCGGCTGCCTTGCTCGTCATCGTCGCGTGGCTGGCATTGCGCGGCAGCCTGCCGCGCTATGAGGGCAAGATCGAGGCGCCCAACCTCGGCGCCGCCGTCACCGTTGAACGCGACGCGCTCGGCACGGCAACCGTGCACGCTGCCAATCGGAACGACCTGGGCTGGGCGCTCGGCTACGTGCATGCGCAGGAGCGCTATTTTGAAATGGATCTGCTGCGCCGACGGGCAGCCGGTGAGCTCGCCGACATGTTTGGTGCCGTGGCCCTGCCGATCGACCGCACCGCTCGCGCGCATCGAATGCGCGCGCGCATGCGAGCTGCGTACGAAGCGCTGCCGCAGGCTCAGCGCGATGCGCTGAACATTTATCGCGATGGCGTCAATGCCGGGCTCGCGGCGTTGTCGGTGCGTCCTTTTGCGTATCTGTTGACGCGCAACACGCCTGCGCCATGGCGCAGCGAGGACAGCCTGCTCGTCGTTGCCGCGATGGCCTTCACCTTGAATGATTCGGAAAACAAGCGCGAACTCGCGCTGACGCAGATGCATGCCGCGTTGCCGGAATCAGCATTTCGTTTCCTTGTCGCGAGCGGCGGCAGCTGGGATGCACCCATTGCCGGCGCACCGATGGCCTGGCCGGAACCGCCGACGCGGGCGGAACTCGATCTGCACGCACTTGATCCGCACCTGCTCAAGCATGCTGACGCGACAGCTGACCGTATTCCAGGCAGCAACAGTTTCGCGGTGAGTGGAGCGCTTGCCAACGGTGCGGCGCTCGTCGCGAATGACGCGCATCTGGACCTGCGCGTGCCAAACCTGTGGTTCCGCACGCGCCTGATTTATCCTAATCCACGTCGGGCCGGCGAAGTCGTCGACGTCACTGGCGCCGGCCTTCCGGGCGTACCGGCCATCGTCATCGGCAGCAATGGCAAGGTTGCCTGGAGTTTCACCAACAGCTACATCGACACCGCCGACTGGGTGCGTGTCGTGCGTGATCCGGCCGATGCCAGCCGCTACCGC
>JBDSNK010000238.1:0-9012 GCA_039915385.1 Dokdonella sp. | reverse complement strand
GGCTTCGGATGGTACGCAGCACATCGCGAGCAACCGTTGATCCTCTCGGTCCTGCCAGGCGGTTTCATGGTGGGCATTCGAAAGCAGTTCTGACGAACGGCGACAACACGCCGGCTCGGTCGCGTGCATGGTTCGATGGTGCTGCTGCCAGCGCGCAGGACCGTTCTACCGAGCGCATCGGAAATCTGTGGCCCACTCTTTTTGCTGCATGAGTAGCCATTGGCGCATCGACTGGCACGACGGGCGCAGGCGAATCCCCGCCCGACCCGGTTCCGACGAGAAGCGGCGCAGACGTCTGCTCTGCGCTCCCATTGACGATGACGCATGCGACGAATGCGCCCCCGATGCGTCGTGGTGGATAGCGTTGCCGCACAGGCAAACGCATTTCCGGCCCACTGACACGATTCCGGCGGCCGCCGGCCGGCGCCCGCCCAGCGTGGCGGGCCTTCCATCAGGCGCGGATACCCAACGAAAGGCACGTGCAAGCTAGATGTTATAACGTAACCATGATGCAACGGTTGTTTCCGAAGGCCTGCAGCCGTGATCCGTTTGTCGTTTGCCGCCAATTGGCGGCGTGGTCCCTTCGCCTCTGGAATCGTGCATGCGCTACTTAGTACTGTTGATGTGCGTCATCGTGACGCTCGGATCGCCCGCTTTTGCGGCGACATCGATGACCCTGCAACAGCGCTTCGATGCGCTGGAAGCGCGCGTGAAAGCGCTTGAAGCGAACGACAGCGTGCTGCGCAAGCAGGCCGAGGACGCCACCGCGACGGCGAAATCCGCGCAGGCGCAGCTGGATGCGATCAAGGCTGCGCCGCCTGCCGTCGCTGCGATCGAGCAACCCGCGCCCGCGCCGGCTGCGTCGTCGGGCGGCAATGCGAACGCCTTCAATCCGGCCATCAGCGTGATTCTCAATGGCAGCTATTCCAGCCATTCCTTGAACCCGAACGCCTACCTGCGTTCCGGCTTCCCGCTCGTCGACGGGGGCGGACCGAGCGCGCGCGGCTTCTCCCTCGGCGAAAGCGAGATCTCGCTCGCGTCGAACATCGACGAGAAGTTCTACGGCCAGCTGACCCTGACTGCGCACAGCGACAGCGGCCAGGATCAAATCGGTGTCGAGGAAGCGTTCGTCGACACAACTGCGCTGCCGGATGGCTTCAACCTGCGCATGGGCCGCTTCTTTTCCAACATCGGCTATCTCAACAGCCACCACACGCACACCGACAGTTTCTTTGATCGACCGCTTGCCTACCAGGCCTTCCTCGGCGGTCAGTACGGCGACGACGGTGCGCAGTTGCGCTGGCTTGCGCCGACCGATTTGTATCTCGAAATTGGCGGTGAAATCTTCCGCGGAGGGAGCTTCCCGAGCGGAGGTGCCGAGCACAGCGGCGCTGGCGTGAAGACCTTGTTCGCGCACACGGGCGGCGACGTCGGCATCGAGAATTCCTGGCTCGCCGGAGTATCGATGCTGAAGTCGAGCGCAAGCGGCGCCGCGGATGGTTTCAGCGGCGACAGCACGCTGTACGTCGCCGACGCGACCTGGAAGTGGGCGCCGCAAGGCAACTTCAAGGACGGCGGCGTGACCTTGCGCAGCGAATACTTCATCGACAATCGCGACGGCGCATTCACGCCGCCGCTCGACGCCGACCTGCCGCTCGCGTGGCACGGCGCGCGCCGTGGTGCGTATGTCGAGGGTCTGTACCGTTTGAATCGCACCTGGGATGTGGGCTACCGCTACGACAAACTGTGGGCCGATCGCACGGGACCGTTCGCGAGCGCGTTCGATCCCTACGAACACAGCTTGGAGCTCGCTTGGCACAACAGCGAGTTCAGTCTTCTTCGATTGCAATTCAGCCATGACAAGCCTGGTGCGGAAGCGACCGACAATGCGTTGACCCTGCAATACCAGGTGAGTCTCGGCGCGCATGGCGCGCACAAGTTTTGAACAACAAAGTTGTAGGAGCGGCTTCAGCCGCGATGCTTTGACCCAGGATCAGGCAGGACAATGAACAAGCTGATGATGATGTGTGTGATGGCTTTCTGCGCGTTTGCGTTTACCTCACCGGCGCGCGCGAACCTCAAGGTATTTTCCTGCGAGCCGGAATGGGGTTCGCTGCTCAACGAACTCGCTGGCGACAAGGTCGATGTCGACGTCGGCACATCGGCTTTGCAGGACGTGCACGTGATCGAGGCAAAGCCGAGCCTGATCGCGAAGATGCGTCGCGCCGACCTCGTCGTTTGCAGCGGCGCGGAACTGGAAATCGGCTGGTTGCCGCAGCTCGTGCACCAGTCGGGCAATCCGAAGATCGCCTCGGGCGCAGGATCGTTCATGGCCGCCGACCAAATCACCACTTTGGAGAAGCCTTCGCAGCTTGATCGCGCCAACGGCGACGTGCATCCGGGCGGCAATCCGCACTTCCAGATGGATCCAAACCGGGTGCTCGCGATCGCCAAGGCGCTCGATGCGCGGCTGGTGCAGCTTGATCCGCCGAACGCCGCGGTATATCAGCAGCGTCTCGCTGATTTCTCTACGCGCTGGACCGCCGCGATCGCGCGCTGGCAGGCGAAAGCCGCGCCGCTCAAGGGCCGCAACATCGTCGTCCATCACAACAGCTGGATCTACCTTACCGATTGGCTTGGCATGCACGAGATCGGCTCGCTCGAACCCAAGCCCGGCGTGCCGCCGACCAGTGCGCATCTGGCCAGCCTGATCGACACGACCAAGAGCCAGAATACGCTCGCGATCATCCGCGCTGCCTACCAGGACCCGAAGCCCGCCGACTGGCTTGCCGAACGCACCGGCGTGCCCGCGATCACGTTGCCGTTAACCGTCGGTGGCGACGCACAGGCGAAGGACCTGTTCGGTCTGTTCGACTCGACCATCGACAAACTGCTCGGAGTCGTGAAGTGAGTTTCAGTCCGAACTGGTCGGGCCTTGACCTCAGTATCCTTGGTCCCGCCTGCGCGGCGGGTCTCATCGTGTTGTCGACGCACGTGCCGCTCGGCAAGCAGGTGTTGTCGCGCGGCATCATCTTCATCGATCTGGCGATCGCACAGATTGCCGGGCTGGGCGTGATCCTCGCGCAGTTCATCGGTATCGATGAAGCAAGCTGGGGCGTCCAGGTCGCCGCTGCCGTCGCGGCGCTTGCTGGCGCGGGCCTGCTCGCGTGGACGGACAAGCGCTGGCCCGAATACCAGGAGCCGCTGATCGGCACGCTGTTCGTGCTTGCCGCGACCGGTGGCTTGCTTTTGCTCGCAAACAATCCGCAAGGTGGCGAACACTTGAAGGACCTGCTCGTCGGGCAGATCCTGTGGGTGAGTTATGCGCAACTGATTCCGGCGGCGGTGCTGTCGATCGTGCTGCTCGCGTTCATGCGCTGGCGCCAGGGCGAGCTCGAAGGCCTGTTGTTCTACGGCTTGTTCGCGCTCGCAATCACCGCATCCGTGCAACTCGTCGGCGTCTACCTGGTGTTCGCCAGCCTGATCGTCCCGGCCCTCGCGACCGCGGGCATGCAGGGCAAGGGTCGCTTGATCGCCGCGTATGCGATCGGTGCACTCGGCTATGTGTCGGGTCTTGTGCTGTCGGCGGTGCTCGATCTGCCCAGCGGTGCGCTGATCGTGTGGACGCTGGCGGGATGCGCCTTGCTTGCGCAACTCGTGCCGGCCGTGCGGCGATCGCATCCGGCGCATCACGAAGCCGTCGCGACCCACTGAAGTTTCCGGCATAGCCATCCTTCTCCTTGCCGTCGCCGGCGGAAGAAGGGAAATGCCGACGGCAATCGTTCGGACGTTGCACGCACCGCGCGCATGCGCGAACCTTGGGCACGAATCCGCTGCGACGTGCCCATGACGACGAAGTTGCCGAACAAACCCTTTGCCATGATCCGCGAGTTCCATCTCGCGGACTGGTTCACCCTGGGCAATGCCGTCGCCGGTATCGGCGCGCTGTTCTCCACGATGGAGTTTCTGTCCACCGGCGATGCGCTGCACATCCAGATGGCGGCAGGGCTGGTTTTCGCCGCGCTCGTGTTCGACGTGCTCGATGGACGCATCGCACGCTGGCGACAGAAGTCGTCGGCGATGGGCCGCGAACTGGATTCGCTCGCCGACGTGATTTCCTTCGGCGTCGCTCCCGCGATTATTGCTTACGCCTGCGGCATGCGTGGTCTGTACGACCGCGTGCTGCTTGCGTACTTCGTCGCCTGTGGCGTGTCGCGGCTCGCGCGCTACAACGTTACCGCGGAAGCGTTTGCGCTCGAAACCGGCAAGGTGAATTATTTTGAAGGAACCCCGATCCCGTCTTCGATCCTGCTCGTGCTCATGCTCGCGATCGCTGCCGGCATGGGAGCGCTGGGCGAGCAGCTGTGGTTCGGCGAAATCCATATTGCCGGTCACACTCTGCATCCGCTCGCGTTGTGCTTTGGCCTGTCCGGCTCGCTCATGATCAGCCGCATCCACATTCCGAAGCCGTGAAGCGCGCCGGTGAGGATGCCGGAATCCGCAACGTTCTCCGCAGCGCGTTTCGAATAATTGGCGATCGTCGTCGCTGAAAGCATTGCGGCGCCCGGCAGGTCATCTGAGACACGTCATAACGGCATCAGGAATCCGATCATGCGCGCCATCCTCATCAGCCTTGCCTCCGCGCTTGCGGCAATCCCTGCGGCCCATGCCGATTGCAGCGCCCGCACAGGCGCCACACGCGCGCACCTGGTCGAGCTCTACACCAGCGAAGGTTGCAGCTCCTGCCCGCCGGCGGATCGCTGGCTGAGCGCACTGCCCGCGAATGAGCAACTCGTGCCGCTCGCGTTCCATGTCGACTACTGGGATTCGCCAAGCTGGACCGATCGATTTGCCAGTCCGCGCTTCACCAAGCGCCAGAATGTGCTCGCTGCACAATCGCACAGCTCGACCGTGTATACGCCGGAAGTCGCCGTCGATGGTCGCGAGTGGCGCTCGTGGAGTTCCGGCGAGCCGCCATTGATCAAAACGCCGCGAACGATCGAGCTGGCCTTGCAAATCGAGCCGGGTCAGCCGCTGCGTGCGCACCTCGACGCGACGCCGGCCGCCGGCGACGATGCAGGCGCTTACGTCGCATGGCTCGCGCTCAGCGAAGACAAGCTCACATCGGCCGTGCGCGGCGGCGAGAACCGCGGTGTCGAGCTGCATCACGATCATGTCGTGCGCGCGTTTGTCGGGCCATTGAAGCTGGCGCAGGCGCAGGCAACGATCGAGCTGCCCGCCGATCTGCGTCGCGACAATGCGCGCGTTGTCGCGTTCGTGCAGCGCGTCGATGGTGGCGAGGTTGCCAACGTCGTGCAGGTGGCGCTGCAGTCGTGCCCGGCCTCGGGCGGCGGCTGAGCCGGTCGGCCGCTCATTGGACGCTGCCCAGGTGCAAGCGTAGGATTTCTGCACACACGGAGAGACCACCATGCACGGGCATCGAGTTCTGCGCAGAGTCGTTGCAGCGATGGCATGCTCACTCTGCGCTGCTGCTACCGTGGTCTATCAGGGGCCACTGACCGGTGGCGCCGAAGTTCCGCCGGTGAGTACCCCGGCAATCGGGTACGTCAGCGTATCCAACGCCGGGGCGAACCTGCTTCAGGTGGATGTCACGTTTTCAGGCCTGAGCGCGAGTGCCACGGCGGCCCACATCCATTGCTGTGCGGCGCCAGGAACCAACGCCGGCGTTGCAGTGCCGATGCCGGCATTTCCGACGGCCACCTCGGGCCACTACATCCACGATTTCCTGCTCGACGATGCATCCACGTACAGCAGCGCGTTCATCACCGCCAGCGGCGGCACGGCGGCAGGTGCGCAGGCCGCCTTGCTCAACGCGCTGCTGTCGGACGACGCCTACTTCAACATCCACAACAGCGTCTTCCCCGGCGGCGAAGTACGCGCGATCCTCACGCAGACGATTTTCAGGAACGGCTTCGATTGATGGGGGCCGTCAAGCTTCACGCGCTGTCGCGCGCTTCGAAACGGGTGAGGATCGATGCTGGAACACCGACACGCTCACACGCGCGCGGTGCAACGCCATCGGGTAGCGCAACGCGAAACAGCGGTGACAACGCGTGCAGGGCGCCTGCAGAGATCCTCGCCTGCGCGCGTTGCAGGCGACTGCGACCGAGCATGGTCTGTGCCCACTCCGGCAACAGCGCGGCACCAGCGCCAAGAAACAGGTTGCGCGACAGTCCTGCCATCGGCACCGGCAAACGGATGCGCGCGAGCACGGCCAGCACTTCGCGCGAACGTGCGTCGAACGAGAGTTCGCCGCGAACGGCCTGGAAATATTCCGTGACCTCCGATTCCGACGCAGGCACGTTGCGCGCGCCGAGCCGCTCAGCCACGCGGCGGACTTCGGCATAGTAGCGATCGGCTGTGTCCGCCGGCATCGCCGTGCGCGAATAGCGTCGATAGCCCTGCATGAATCCGAACGCTTCCGATACATGCACCCAGGTCAGCAGATCCGGATCGTTGGCACTATAGGGACGTCCATCCGCCGCGACGCCGCGCACGACGTCATGGATGCGTGCGACACGCGCGATCAATTGTTCGGCATCCGCCGTTGCGGCATAGGTGGTGCCGGCGACGAAGGTCGTCGTGCGCCGCAGCCGCCCCACCAGATCGTCGCGGAAATTGGAGTGATCCCAGACGCCCGCCAGCGCCAACGGATGCAGCACTTGCAGCATCAATGCGCACAGCCCGCCGGACAACATCGAAGGGAGTTCGGAATGAACGCGCCAGGTCGCGCTGTCCGGGCCGAACAAGCCGGGGTCGCCCTGCGGAAGTTCATAGGCGATGCCGCCCGGTGGACGCGGGAACGCCGCGATCACCCAGCGGCGGATCGGCGACGAAAAGGGACCGGTGGCGGGTGCGGTAGAACGCATGCCGCATGCTACCGAATCGGCGCCGGTGCTTGGGGCTTGAAGGTATCCTCGGCGCACTCGTCGCCGGAAGGAGAAATATTCCCGCGGCGATGTCGAGACGCCGCGCGCTGCTCCGACTTGATCATGAACGCACCCATCCGGGCGCGGCGAAAGGAGTGCCACGATGAAGTACATGCTGATGATGCACGCGCCTAAGGCAGGTTGGACTACCGCGGGCATCGGCACGTGGCCACCGGCAGATCTGCATGCGCACATCCAGTTCATGATGGATTTGAACAAGAAGCTGAAGGCGTCCGGCGAATTCGTCGACGCGCAGGGCCTGGCGGGCCCGGAACAGGCAAAGAGCATTCGCGCGAGAAAGGATGGCACGCCGGACACCGATGGTCCGTTCGCGGAAGCGAAGGAATTCCTTGCCGGCTTCTGGATCCTTGATGTCGACAGCACCGAACGCGCGTACCAGATTGCCGCGCAGATCTCGGCTGCACCCGGCAAGGGCGGCGTGCCACTGAACATGCCCGTGGAAGTGCGCCAGGTCATGAGCGCGCCACCAGTCGACATGTAAGCGCGACCTTCGTGGACCTTGCCATTGAACACCTGTTGCGCGAACTCGCTCCGCAGGTGCTCGGTGCGATGATGCGCCGCTTCGGCGACTTCGCCGCTGCCGAAGATGCGGTGCAGGAAGCACTGCTCGCGGCCGCCTTGCAATGGCCGCGCGAAGGCAGGCCGGACAATCCGCGTGGATGGCTGATCCACGTCGCTGCGCGACGCATGACCGACCAGGCACGCAGCGATTTCGCGCGCCGTCAGCGCGAAGCCTTCGTGTTCCTGTATGAGGTCGCCGACGAAGCCCTCGAACCTGCACCACAAGATGCGCATGCGGAGCAGGACGACACCCTCGCGCTGCTTTTCATGTGCTGCCATCCTGCGTTGACGCCGTCGTCGGCGATCGCGTTGACCCTGCGCGCAGTGGGCGGCCTGACCACGGCCGAGATTGCGAGTGCGTTCCTGGTACCCGAAGCGACGATGGCGCAACGGATCAGCCGCGCCAAGAAGAGCATCAAGAGTTCCTGCGTTCCGTTCACGCTGCCCGACGAGGCCGAGCGCGAACAACGCCTCGCCGCGGTGCTGCATGTGCTGTATCTCATCTTCAACGAAGGCTACACGAGCAGCGCCGGCGAGGAACTGCATCGTGCGGAACTTTCCAACGAAGCGATCCGCCTGACGCGTGCCGTCCATCATCTGCTGCCGCGCGACGGCGAAGTCGCCGGTCTGCTCGCGCTGCTGTTGCTCACCGATGCACGCCGACCCGCACGCTGCGGGCCGAATGGAGAACTGATTCCGCTGAAGGAGCAGGATCGATCATCGTGGGATCAGGTCTCGATCAGCGAAGGCATTGCGCTGATCAGCGCGACCCTGCCGCGCGGATCGATTGGCGCGTATCAGTTGCAGGCCGCGATCGCCGCCGTGCACGACGAAGCTCCATCTGCCAATGACACCGACTGGGCGCAGATCCATGCGCTGTACAGCGTGCTGCTGCGCATGTCCGGCAACAACCCGATGATCGCGCTCAATCATGCGGTCGCAGCCGCGATGACGCATGGCCCGCAGGCGGGCCTGGACCTACTCGACGCACTCGATGCGGACGGGCGTCTCGCGGGCCATCATCGTCTCGATGCCGTGCGCGCGCATCTGCTCGAAATGGCCTGCGATCGCAGGGCCGCAGAGGTCTGCTATCTCAGCGCTGCCAGCAAGACCGCCAGCGTCCCCGAACGCAACTACCTTGCGACGCAGGCCGCGCGTCTCGCGAACGACCCGGTCAAACCTTGAGCCAAGGTCTGCACACCGATTTGCATTCGTGAGAATCTTGAAAGCCGAATCTTGCTGAGCTGCGCATGCGCACACCCATCTTTCAAATCGATGCATTCACCACGCAACGCTTCGCCGGCAATCCCGCCGCGGTGCTGCCCATGCAGGCGTTCCCCGCGGACGCGCTGATGCAGGCGATCGCGGCCGAGAACAATCTCGCCGAGACAGCGTTCCTGGTCGCCGAAGGCAGCGAGTACCGATTGCGCTGGTTCACGCCGACGGTCGAAGTGCCCTTGTGCGGACATGCGACGCTCGC
>JBDSNK010000085.1:0-18376 GCA_039915385.1 Dokdonella sp. | reverse complement strand
TGGCTGGCGCACCATCAAGACGCGCGTGGTCTCACTCGTCGTGGTGCGACCGCCACCAATGAAATCACGCAGGTCTATGACGGGAATCAGGCTGCCGCGCACGTTGGCGATGCCGAGCAACCATGTGCGCGCGCCGGGCACGATGGTCAGCGCAGGCAGACTGAGGATTTCGTTGACTTCCGCAATGCTGCTGACGAAATAGCGATCGCCAATGCGAAAACCGATGCCGCGCCACAAGCCTGGCGCTTCGATCTGTTCGGGCGCGCCTGCCGCATGCGCCAAGCTGCGGCGCTCGTATTCGGCGAGCACCTCGAATGGAGTGGCGGAAAAGTCAGTCGTGGCCATTTCGTTCAGAGCCCGATTTCATTGCGCGCACGCGCGCGGCGCGCTGACCGGGCGGCGCATGGCGAGGCGCATCGACGCGCACCTGATGCACGACGCAGCGATTCCTCAATGAAGCATGTGGCTGCCATCTCTTCCCCTGTCGAACGAATGGCACTACTTGATTTCACTTCCAGTCCACGTGACGGCGGATCGCGCCGAGCAACTCCTCACGCGTGAATGGCTTGGTCAGATATTGTTCGGATCCGACAATCCGCCCGCGTGCCTTGTCAAACAGACCGTCTTTCGAAGACAGCATGATCACCGGAGTGCCCTTGAACATCTGATTGTTCTTGATCAGCGCGCAGGTCTGATAGCCATCCAGCCTGGGCATCATGATGTCGACGAAAATAATCTGCGGCTGCTGGTCGGAAATCTTCGACAGCGCCTCGAACCCGTCGGTGGCAGTGACCACTTCGCAGCCTTCCTTGCGCAGCAAGGTCTCGGCTGTTCGCCGAATGGTCTTCGAATCGTCGATGACCATGACCTTGATGCCTTTCAGGCCACCTTCTCTGGTGTCGTCCACCTAATCCCCCTACCACGTGCTCGGTGCCGGTCGCCCGGCGCACAGTTCATTTCGTGCCTCGTCTACATGCAATCGGCATGCCGGACCCGACGGCCATCGACAATGCCGGATCACCATGCGCGATCAAGCCCTCTTATCCGACATAGCTAGCGAAGCTGTCAAGTTGTTGTTGTAAGTCCACGAATAATTGAGAGATCGGGCTTTTGAACTGAGCTGGTTCCAGCGCCCCAAGTGTAGTATGCGCGTGCCCGCGCGGTTGCGACGCCGGTCCCGCTTGGATTTGGGCTGTCCCGATCCAAGTTTCCTCGCTGCAGACCTTGCCGGCTCGACGTGGCATGGTTCGCACCCGTCGATCCGCTTCACAATTGTCCTTTGCCCCACCGACGCCCAGCAGATCCCTGAATGCCCCGAACCCTAGCCGTGCTGATGGATCCGATCGCCACGATCCGGCCGAAGAAAGACACCACCCTGGCGATGCTGCTTGAAGCCCAGCGCCGCGGCTACACCCTGTATTACGCGACCCAGGGTGACCTTGCGGTGCGCGACGGCCGTGCGTGGGCGCGCCTTGCGCCCCTGGTCGTTCGCGACGACAGCGCCGATTGGTTCACGTTGGGCGCCGCGCAATGGCGCGAGCTGGCCGGCATCGACTATGCGTTCGCGCGCAAGGATCCGCCGGTCGACGCCCAGTTCATCTACGACACGATGGTGCTTGAGCTCGCCCAGCGCGCCGGCGTTACTGTCGTCAACGACCCGCGCGGGCTGCGCGACGCGAACGAGAAGCTGTTTGCGCTGCAGTTTCCGCAGTGCTGCGCACCGACCGCCGTCGCACGCGATGCGGCCGAACTCAGGCGTTTTGTCGCCGAGCACGGTGAAGTCGTATTGAAGCCGCTTGATGGCATGGGCGGCCGCAGCATCTTTCGCTCGCGCCATGGCGATCCCAACCTCAATGTGATCCTGGAAATCCTGACCGGCAACGGCCAGGGCTTCGCCATCGCACAGAAGTTCATCCCCGAGATCAGCGCCGGTGACAAGCGCATCCTCATGATCGACGGCGAGCCCGTGCCGTACGCGCTCGCGCGCATCCCGCAAGGCGACGACTTCCGCGGCAACCTTGCCGCCGGCGGCAAGGGCGTCGGCATGGCTCTGTCCGAGCGTGACCGCTGGATCGCTGCCCAGGTCGGCCCTGAACTCGTGCGTCGCGGCATGCGCTTTGTCGGCCTCGACGTGATCGGCGACTGGCTCACCGAAATCAACGTGACCTCGCCAACCTGCGTGCGCGAACTCGACGCTGCGTTTGGCCTCAACATCGCCGGCCTGCTGTTCGACCGACTCGAAGCCACAGCGGCGGCGTGATGGCGGATCCGACGACCGGCAGCGCCGACCGCCTCGGCGTTACCCTGCTCTTCTCGATCGTCGCGCACGCGGTGCTGGCGCTCGGCATCACCTTCGAGTTCGAGAAGGCGCCACCGCGCCTGCCTTCACTTGACGTGATCCTGGTGCAGTCGGCAAACAGCGAAAGACCCGAGCATGCCGATTTCATCGCGCAGGCCAACAACAGTGGCGGTGGCGAATCGGACAAGGCTCATCGCCCCTCACAGCCGCTGTCCAGCCCGTTGCCCAAGGCGCTTCCGGGTGTTGCGCCGATCCCGCTCGAGGATGGTGCGCCTCGACCCACCCCGCCGACCACGACGGAAGTGCTGACCCAGCGCCGCTCCACCCACAGCGTTGTTACCGAGCGTCAGACGCCCGATGTGGACCAGCCCACCACGAACGAGCGCGATACCGAGCAGCGCAAGATGGAGATGGCCAAGCTCGCCCAGGAAATCGAACGGGAAACGGAGCAGTACGCGAAGCGACCGAAGCGCAAATACATCTCGGCAAACACCAAGGAATATGAATTTGCCGCCTATATGCGCGCTTGGGTCGCGCGCATCGAGCGCATCGGAAACCTTAACTATCCCGACGAGGCCCGTCGCCAGCAATTGCATGGCCAACTCGTACTGACGGTCGGCCTCGATCGCCAAGGCAAGATCAAGAGCATTGACGTGATCCAGTCAAGCGGGCACAAGATCCTCGACGACGCCGCCATTCGCATCACCCGTCTGGCCGAACCGTTCCCGGCGCTGCCGGAAACCAGCGAGAAGGTTGACGAGCTTTACATAAGTCGGACCTGGCAGTTCCTTCCTGGCGACATCTTGCGCAACCGCTGAGAGCCGGGAATCGGAATTGCGAAAAGCAGCGCCTCGTCCATCCCCGATTCACGATTCACGATTCCCGCCGCGTACAATGCGCGCATGCCCGAGTCGACCCCGCTGAGCAACCAACTGCTGATTGCAATGCCTGCGTTGCGCGATCCGAATTTCGCGCGTGGGGTAGCGTTCCTGTGCCAGCACGGCGAAGACGGGGCGATGGGCTTGATGATCAATCGCCTGTCCGAATACCGTCTCGGTGATGTGCTTGCGCAGATGAACCTGCGATCGGATCTTCCCGACGTCATCGACGCGCCCGTCCTGATCGGGGGACCGGTACAGCCGGAACGTGGGTTCGTGCTGCATTTGCCGCCCGGTGACTGGGAATCTTCGTTCCGCATTTCGGACCAGATCAGCGTCACCACCTCACGCGATATCCTGATCGCGATCGCCGCCGGAAACGGGCCGAGGCAAGCGGTGGTGGCACTGGGTTACTCCGGCTGGAGCCCCGGCCAACTCGAACAGGAACTGTGTGACAACCACTGGCTGACCGCGCCAGCGGCTGAGCGCGTGCTGTTCGAGACGCCATTGGAAGAACGCTGGGTAGCCGCCGCCGCACTGGTCGGCGTGAACATGGTCCAACTGGCCAGCTATGCCGGCCACGCCTGATCCCGCAACACGCGATTTCAATCCGGGCAGCGCCCTCGCCTTCGACTTCGGTACGCGTTTGATCGGCGTCGCTATTGGCCATCGGATCAGCGCAAGCGCACGCGCACTGACCTCACTGGCGAATGGCGACTGGAAGAAACTCGATGCGCTGATTGCCGAGTGGCGTCCCGAACACCTCGTGGTCGGCCTGCCACTCGCGCTGGATGGTGCCGAGCAGCCGATGAGCCGCGCAGCGCGCGAATTCGCGACGGCGCTTGCGCGGCGCTACGCGCGTCCGGTGCATCTGGTCGATGAGCGCTACACCTCGGGCGAGGCAGCACGTCGTTTCGCTACACAGCGCGCGAATGGCTTGGCCAAACGAAAAGACGCTGCAGCGATCGATGCGCTCGCGGCGCAAATCATCCTCGAGTCCTGGCTTGCGCAGCCATCTTGAAACCCGTGCAAATTCTTACGGAAGCCGCTCCATGACCCATTCGCAAATCGACAGCCAGGGACGATTGCGCCACCTGCTCACGCTTGACGGCCTCGGCCCCGCGCGTATCGAAGCCCTGCTCGATCGTGCTGCGCAATTTCGCGCAGAGCTCCGCACCGGTGCTCCGTCGCACGGATTGCTCAGAGGCAGCACCGTCGTCAACCTCTTCTTCGAAGCCTCGACCCGCACGCGCACCAGCTTCGAGCTCGCCGCGAGCCGCCTCGGCGCGATCGTGGTGAATTTCGATATTGCCAGCTCGTCGACCAGCAAGGGTGAGAGCCTGGAAGACACACTGGCGACGCTGGAGGCAATGGACAGCAACGCGTTCGTTGTGCGCCACAAGGAGAACGGTACAGCGGCGCGACTGGCGGCGCACGCGCGGCACGCCTGTGTGTTGAACGCGGGCGACGGCAATCATGCGCATCCGACGCAAGGCTTGCTCGACCTGCTCACGATCCGCGATCACAAAGGCCGCATCGAAGGACTAAAGATTGCGATTTGCGGAGACATCCGTCATTCGCGCGTCGCCCGATCGGATGTGCATGGCCTTCGCGCCCTTGGCGCCGCCGAGATCCGCCTGTGCGGGCCGGCCGGGTTGCTGCCGGCGGCGGACGAATTTCCTGAGTGCCGCATCGTCGAGGATTTCGATGCGGCGATTGAAGACGTCGATGTCATCGTGATGCTGCGCATCCAGAAGGAGCGCATCCAGCACCTGCCGGGCATTGACGAAACCGACTACATCGCGCGCTACGGCCTCGATCGCGCGCGCCTCGCGCGCGCGCGCAGCGACGCGATCGTGATGCATCCGGGCCCGATGAACCGCGGCATTGAAATCGCTGCCGACGTTGCCGACGGCGCTCAATCGGTCGTGCTGGAGCAGGTCGCGAACGGCATCTTTGCACGCATGGCGGTGCTGGTCACGTTGCTGCGCGGCTGATCTCGCGCGAGGGCCGCGCCTGATAGACTTGCGCGCTTTCAAAAGGGGATCTGTTCATGCTTATGCAAGGACTGCGGACTACCGCTGTGCTCGCTGCGCTGCTGGCGGTTGCGGGCTGCGGCAAGAAAATCGACGTCGACTCGCCGCTCGCCTTCGTTCCGGCGGACACGCCGTATCTGTTCGCGAACACCGAACCGATGCCGGACGCGATGATCACGCAATGGCGCGAGCAGATGCAGGCCATGTGGCCGCTGATGACCGATGCCGTCGATCACGCACTCGTCGAGATCGACAAGAAGCCCGACTCCGGGGCAGCGGGACGCGTGCTACATGCCATTTTCGACGAGGTCCGCAGCCGTTCCACGCCCGAGAAGTGGCAGGAAATCGGCCTCGGCCCGAAAGTGCGAGCGGCCATCTACGGGGTGGACTTGCTGCCGGTGCTGCGTCTCGAGCTCGCGGATGCGGACGCGTTCCGTGCCGCGCTGGAACGCATCGAAAAGAAAGCGGGCGCTTCGCTGACGACCACACATATCGGCGATCAGGAAATTCGCAGCTTCGGCGACGCGAGCGTTACGGGGCTGCTTGCCATCGAAGGGCGTCATCTCGTGGTTGCCTTCGTCGCAGGCGATGCTGACGAAGCATCGAAACGTCGCATACTCGGCCTCGACAAGCCGGCACACAGCATGGCCGACAGCGGCGCCCTTGCCGAATTCGACAAGACACGCGGCTACCTGCCCTACGGCAGCGGATGGATCGACACGCGCCGGATCATCGCACTGGCCGCTGCGAACCCCATGCTGGCCAAGGCGGTAACCGACCCCGGCGCACCCGCCGGCGGCCTCGACGCCGTCTGCCTCGGGGAGCTCGACGCGGCCGCGAGCAAGATGCCGCGACTTGCGTTTGGTTATACCGAACTCAGCGCGGAACGCATGAGCATGCACGCGCGCGTCGACCTCGCGCCGGCCATCGCGCAATCGCTGGTTGCATTCGGCAGCGCCGTTCCGGGCACGGCATCATCCGATGCGCTGATCGACATGGCCTTCGCATTGCCGCTGCTGCGTGCAAAGGACTTCTGGGTCGCCCAAGCCGATGCGGTGGCGAAGTCTCCGTTCCACTGCGCACTGCTCGCACCCTTGAACGAAGCGTTCGTGAAAGCGAAAAGCCAGCTCGACCAAACGGTGCCGCCGCCGTTGGCGGATCTCACTGGCGTACGCATGACCATTTCGCATTTCGCCTGGCCGCAGGGCGCGAGCGACGCACAGATCATGCCGGAGGTCACCGGCCGCCTGCTGATCGGCAGCAACAATCCGTCGTTCCTGACCAATCTCGCCCAGTTGTCAGTACCTGCGCTGCGTGACATCAAGCTCGCCGCGGATGGCAAGCCGGTTTCGATTCCAGCCACGGTGTTACCGGGCGCCATGGCCGACAAGCTCGACCTCAACGTCGCGATGAGCGCAAAGATGCTCGGCCTCTCCGTCGGCAAGGACGAAGCCGCCCGAATCGGCGACGCGGTCGCGACCGCGAAGGTCACGCCAGGCGTCTTGTTCGAGATGAACTTGCGCGGCGAGATCTATACGCTGGCGGGCGATGCGATTGGCCGCTTCGCCGACAAGCTGCCCGCGGAACAGCGCGCGCAGATGGAAACCCAGCGCAAGCTTTACGCGATGTACGGGCAATGGTTCAAGCGTATCGATGCGCGCGTGACGATCGGTGCCGAAGGCATCGACCTTACCGAAAGCGTCGAACTTGCCAAGCCTTGAGCGGGCAACCGGGACAAGTGTGGGCCCGACTGCAAATCGGGCCCGCGCATCTCATCCGCCCAAGAGATCCAGCGTCGATTGGTAAAGTGCGCTATCGCGACGGTTGAATTGTTCGATGCGCGCACGTACCACGTCTGCCATATCGTAGAAATCGTCCACCCTTTCAACATTGCTGTTCGATTTATCGATCGCGCTGACCGGGATGCCGGTCAGACGCGAGAATCGCAGCAGCGAAGCGGGAAGGTCTTCGACCAAGCCGATAAAGAAGAAATCACGCGGCCGCTTGCTGCCGAAAAACCTCGCACTGACGTTGCGCATTCGCGGCAATGCGGCGAATTCCTCCAGTGAAAGCCGTCGCTCGATCAATAGCCGGCAATCGGGATTACGAAGGTCGGGTGTGCGTTGCCAGTAGTGGTAGTGGCTTGCGACGCGCTGCACCGGGTCGCGCAACCAGGTTACATGACGCGCCGAGGCACCGAGGAAATCGTACTTGTCCGCGACGAAGTGACCATGGATGCAGTCGCACGCGGAGGCCCCCATGTCCCTGTCGTCGCGTTGCCAGTGCCGCCTGAGCATTCGCCAGCGGTAGTTCGGCGCGAGCGGGCGGTCTGCGTAGTCGAGGTATAGGCGCGGTCCGAATTGGGACTGCAGGATGTCCTTGAAAGACGTACCCGCCGTCTTCGGAATATGCACGGATATCAACATATGGCACTGCGCCCGCTGGCGCCATCCGCCTTCGCAATATCATCGTTGACGACAAACCAGCGGCGGCCGTGCCAGCCGGGGCCTGCCGAGAAGTCGTCCATCGCTTGCAGAACCCGCAGGTGCGGAAAGCGTTGCAGAGACCAGGCAATCTCCGGCTCGGGCAGCGGATGCATCTCGAATACCGTGTGTCGCCGCCACGCGATCCGACGCAGGACGTTCAACCAGCGATTCGAAACCCTCTCGAAGAAGCGTCCGCGCAGGCTCCGATCAGGCCCATTCACGAACTGGAAGACCGCGATGCCACCCGGCGCGAGCACGCGAAAGAATTCCGCAACATAGCCCAGCGCCAACGCTTGCGGAATGTGTTGTAAAACAATGTGGGAAAAGACGAAATCGACGCTGGCGTCTGCGATGCCGTCGATGCGCGACGACGCGTTTTCGCGGAATTCGATGTTGGCGATATCGGCATTCAGTTCGCGTGCGATGGCGATCATGCTCGACGAAACATCGACGCCGATGACTTGCGTGAAATATTCGGCCAGCGCGCGCGACAGACGCCCCGCCCCGCAGCCGAAATCCAGCGCGAGCGCGCGCGCTCGCGGAAAAGCGCTGGGCGCCAGCGCAGCAAGCTGGACGTCGACCTCAAGCTGTCCGGTCGCGAAGAATTCCTCGCGCTGCCAGCGCCCGCTGCGCTTGTCGGCATGCGACAACACGGCCCACAAAGGATCGTCGCGCCCAAGCGTCTGCCAGACGCGTCGCAGGCGTTCCAGTTCCGGTGTCATCGTCGAGGCCGGCTTCGTGCCGGCCCTGGAATCAGGTCTCAACGAGCTCGACGCCATCCAGCCCCTGGCTCAGCGTGTGCGCATCGCCACCCTGCGCAAGCTTGATTCTGAGGCGCACTTCGTTCGACGAGTCGGCATGACGCAGCGCGTCCTCGTAGCTGATCTCGCCGGCTTGATACAGTTCGAACAGGCTCTGGTCGAAGGTGCGCATGCCGAGGTTGGTCGATTCCTTCATCACGTCTTTCAACTTGTGGATCTCGCCCTGGCGGATGTAGTCCTGCACCAGCGGTGTTCCAAGCATGACCTCCATCGCGACACGGCGTGACTTGCCGTCCGGCGTCGGAATCAGCTGCTGCGCCACGACGCCCTTGAGGTTGAGTGACAGATCCATGAACAACTGTTCGCGGCGATCGGACGCGAAGAAGTGGATGATGCGGTCCATCGCCTGGTTCGCATTGTTGGCATGCAGGGTGCACAGGCACAGGTGGCCTGTTTCGGAGAAATTGATCGCGTGTTCCATGGTCTCGCGCGTGCGCACCTCGCCGATCATGATCACATCGGGCGCCTGGCGCAGCGTGTTCTTCAACGCGTTTTCCCAGCTATCGGTGTCGATGCCGAGTTCGCGCTGGGTGACGATGCAGCCCTCGTGCTTGTGCACGTATTCGATCGGATCCTCGATCGTGATGATGTGGCCGGTCGAATTCTGGTTGCGGTAACCGATCAGCGCGGCGAGCGACGTGGATTTACCGGTACCGGTCGCGCCGACGAAGATGATGATGCCGCGCTTGGTCATCGCCAACGACTTCACCACCGCCGGCAGACTCAGCTCGTCGATCGTCGGGATCTTGGTCTCGATGCGGCGCAGGACCATGCCGACGCAGTTGCGCTGGTAGAAGCACGAAACACGAAAGCGGCCGACACCGGTCACCGAGATCGCGAACTGGCATTCGTGGGTTTTCTCGAACTCCTCGCGCTGCGAGGGCGTCATCACATTCAGCACCATGTCGCGCGATTGCTGCGGCGTCAGCGCGTTCTGGGTAATCGGCGCGATGCGACCGTTGACCTTCATCGACGGCGCTACGCCGGCCGTGATGAACAGGTCCGACGCCTTCTTGTGCGCCATCAGCTTCAGGTATGAGGTGAAATCGATGCTGCTCATGGCCAGTCCCAGTTCCGGATTCGCCGGTCCCTCCCGGCGTCGGTGCATCTTACACCTCGCGGCTGTTCGCCTGGCGTGACCGCCACCCGCTTTCGTGCAAAGCCGGCAGTGCGACGCGGACGACTGCCCCCTGCCGTCGTGTTCCATCGATGCCTCCCGCCAGGCGGGCCTCGCTCAGAACGCGACGATGTCGATGCCCGCGTAGTTGCCGCCGCGCACGCTGATGGTTGCGTCGGCGAACATTCCCGCCGAGCATTCCGCACACTCGTAGACCGCTGCCACGCCATCGCTCGCACGCGGCGTGACGATCCGCCCCGCGATCACGACGGTCACCTCCGGCCAATCGGCGAATCCGAATGCGAGATTCGAGATCGCCAGGCGTTCCATTGGCCGCAGCCGCACGCCGAGGCTGTGAACGTCGCCGGGCGCTTGCGGCGGCATGCGCACCGGATAGATTGGCTCGTCAGGTGGCGGCGGCATTGGCGGCGTGTCGCCGAGCGGTCGTGCTTGAACGATGCCCATCGCACCGATCCGTTTCGATGGCTCGACATCGATGCTCGCGAACAGCGCGCGCGAAAGACCGAGCCAATGCTGTCGTTCCGGTTCATTGCCACCGACATGGACGTCGCTGCGCGCGCACGCAATGCGCATCGGCATCGCGTAGTCCGACACCAACTCGCTGGCAAATTCGCCATGCGCGCTCGGCGTCGGTTGCGCGCACAGAAAGCGGCCGCTGCTGTCCTGCGCATACGCAGGCATCAGCAGCAGGGCCACCGTCGTCGGGGCAGGATCGCGCTTGATGTCGAACAGCGGCCACCAGCTGAATTGCAACGCGCCACGCGTCTGGAAACGCGCCGTACCGTGAAGAACGACAATGCACGCAGTGAGTGCGACCACGACGGTGCTGGTGCGTGCGACCTGTGCCCAACGTGCATCGCCCAGCGATGCGAGGCCACAGGCGACGAGCCCGGCCAACATCAGCCACGAGGAGGCAGCCATGTAATACGGTGTCATATCGCGGAGCGACACGGTGGTCAGCAAGACCGACAGCGTGGCAAGAATGGCAACGACGACGACGCGACGACGACGCAGATCGCGCGCCATCGCGACCAGGCCAAGCGCGCCCAGAACTCCACCGGCAGCGGTCAGAAAGACGGCAATCGCAGCCAGATGCGGCTGCCAGCCAAGCAGGTGTCCAAACCATTCGCGAGCGCCCCCATAGGCGACCCCGGTGAACAGTCGCACGACATTCCACGGGCTGCCGGTGGCATGGGCGTCGCCCAGATACGTACCTGCCCCATGCAGTTCGCGGAAGCCCTGCATCGCGTCCCAGTAGAAGAACGGCAGCAGCGGCAGCAGCGCAAGACCGCCAGCGATCCCGACCTCGCGAAGCCGCAATGCGTCGTTGCGCCACGCCCACACGATCAGCGCAAGTCCGATCCAGACCAGGCCCGCATTCGAAGGATGCGCGTGCAACGCGAGCACGAACACGAACGCAAGCCCGCACAGATAGCGCAGGCGCGGACGTTGCCAGTAGCGTAGCGCGCACAGCAGGAAGGCCAGGTCACAGGGCGTCGAGAGCAATGGATGCGAAGGCATCAGCCATTCGACGCTCGACCAGTTTGGCACGATCAGGCCGACTGCAAACAGGAGGCCTGCGCGACGGCCATGCAGTGCCTTGCCGACAAGATAAGCCAGGGGGATCTGGGTCGATGCCAGCAAGCCCATCAGGAAAAGCGTGCCCAACCAGGTCCGACCGATCGCGAGGAGCGCGGCCGTGACGTAGAACCAGATGGGTCCGAGATGGATCGTGTCGTTGAGGACCGGCCCATACATCGGAAACAGCTCGCCGTGCACGATGCGCCAGGCGACGAACAGGTCTCGCGAAAGACCCATGTGCGCACCCGCATACGGCACGCGCGCCAGCAGCAGTGCGACCAGCAGCGCGAGCGCCATGTTGCGCGCGGCGCGCGACTCCAACCAAATTGCGGGGCGATCCATCCGTTGCGTGCCTGTCCGTGAAATGCCGAAGTATCCCATCACTCCCGCGCCGCGCAATCCATCGCGCCCGGCGAATATGGCCAACGAGGATTCACGGTCCCGGCGCAACCGTATCGCGATGATAGCGACCGCGCAGGCGCAGGAACGGTCGCTCGACGCACCGGTAGGTGAGGCTTGCTAGCAGCAGGGTCGCCGGCAATGCGAGCAGCAAGGTATTGAGCAGCGCATCGACAACGACGCGGCCCGTGAACGCCACCGGCAGCGCAAAGTTGATCACCATCGTGATGATCAGGAAATGGATCAGGTAGATCGAATAGGAAATTTCGCCGAGCTTGGCAAGCAGCAGCGACCACAACCCGCGCGCGTCGTTGGCGCAATCGATGTAGCCGATCACGAACGCAGCCCACAGGATGCCCTCAAGCGTCGGCCAGAAAATTTTCCACCAAACGACCACAGGCCAACCGCCATTCGCGTTGAACAGGGCCAAAGCCAGCAATGCAAAAGCCAACGATGTGCCCGCGAGCAGCGCGCCGCTGCCGCGCGATAGCGGATAGCGCTTGAAAAACGCGGCCGCGCCCATGCCGATCAGAAATTGGTCAAGGCGTCCGAGGATGGTCAGGTAAGCGAGCTCGCGCGGATTGCCGCCCGCAAGCACGACCAGCACGCGAATCAGCAATAACACGCATACGAGGCCGAGCAGGTTGCGCGGCCAGTCACGCTTCAGCACGGGCAACAGCAGCGGGAACAACACGTAGAACTGCCACTCGACCGCGATTGTCCACAGCATGCTCGTAAACGGCGGCGCCACGAGGGCCCCAGGCAAGTTGGCAAAACCGAAAACGGTCTGCGCGAACGACAACCAACGGAACTCTGCTGGCGCAGACGCAATGCCCGCGAACACCAGCAGCAGGAACAGAGGATACGTACGCAGCAAGCGATTGCGGATGAATCCACGGTAGTCGACTGCGGTGTCCAGCGAACCGTAGGTAAGGATGAAGCCGCTGAGCACCATGAACAGCGCGACTGCGGTATGACCCTCGGCCAGCGCGGCAGCGAACACGTTGCCAGGTTGCAGCCAGTGCTCGATGCCGAAATCCTGATGGAATCGCGCGTAGTACGAGAACAGGTGCAGGCCGTGATAGAACACGATCAGCAATGCAGCGTAACCGCGCAAGTGGTCGACGGCGGGAAAATAGCGGATGTTGGGACTGCGCATTCGTTTCCGAGTCGGGCCGCGGTCGGTGACCGCAGACTATAGCGACTTGTCGACCCACCACCGTCGTCGCGCGCGCTTCAAGCGTGGCGACGGAAATACACGAGTGCGGTGGCAACCAGGATCAACGGCGGAATCATGTTCGCGACAGCGGGGTGGAATCCGTAGACCGCACCGATGCTCACGATCGCGCGCTGCAGAAAATAGAACCCGAGCGCGAGCACGATGCCGAGAAACAGGCGCTTGGACAGGCCGCCGCTGCGGAGTGCTCCAAATGCGAACGGCACCGCGCAGAACGCGAGGATCAGCACGTTGAACGGATAGAATACGCGCGTCCACCAGGCGCTGCGAAAGATCGAAGCTTCCTGGTGGTTGCGGTCGCGATCGAAGATGTTGCGCGAGAGGTCGCGCAAGTTCATGTATTGCGGCTGCACGATGCTGAGCGCGAGCAAGCGTGGATCGAGGCCGGATTTCCAGCTGAGCGCCGGCTGTTGCGTGCTCGCTGCCGACTCAGCGCCGAACTCGGTGCGGCGTACGTTCCGAAGGCTCCAGTCACCCTCGGCATGCACGGCACTGTCGGCGATCGACAGCGACAGCAAGCGACCTTCGGAATCGAAGTCGAACACGCGCATACCGCCGAGTTCAACCTTGCCTTTGCCCGCATGCGTGTGGACGCTGCGCGCGCTGATCACGGTTTCGCCATCGCGCGCCCACAGCGCGCCACCGCGCGCGAGCGCGACATCCTTTGATTTCGCCGCGAGCTGCAGCGCCTGTGCCTTGCGCTCGCCGTAGGGGCCGACCGTTTCACCGAGCAATGCGACCGCAAGCGTCAGCAGACCAAGACCCAGGGCGACCGACGCGCAGATGCGCAACTTGGACAGCCCGGCCGCGCGCAACGCAGTCAGTTCGCCGCTGTTGGCCAACCCGCCCAGACCGAGCAGTCCGCCGATCAGCGCGGCATAGCCGAACATCTCGTAGAAACGCCGCGGCAGCGTCAGCAGCACATACGTCGCCGCCTTGGTCAGGGTGTACTGGCCTTGGCCGACGTCGTTCAATTCGGAAATGAAGATGCGAAATGCATCGAGCCCGACGATCGTGACCCAGGCCATTGCGACGGAGGTCAGCACGGCCATCGCGACGAGGCGGTCGACCTGTTTGAGCAGCACCCAGCGCATCATCCCTTCCTCGCCACCGCACGCGGTCGCTTCAAGCGCTGGCCGTTCCAGATCAACCATAGCGCGACCACGGTCGCCAGTACGTACACCCACCACAAGCCAAACCCGGACGCGAGCTTGCCCTGGCTGATCCAGGAACGTCCGAACAGCAGGCCGTTGTAGTAGATCAGCCATATGAGCAACGCTACCAGCAAACGCGCATAGCGCGGCTCGCGCGGACTCGACTTTGACAGCGGCAGTGCCAGCAGGGTGAGTACCAGCACCGATAGCGGCGCCGCGAGGCGCCAATGCAGTTCGGCGCGCATGACCGGATCGTCCGGCGCGGCGAGCAGGGCGCTGGTCGGCGCCGAGCGCTTGAGCGTGATTGAATTGTCATCGCTGGCGCTGTCCGGCAGCTTGATGTCGTTGCGTGCGAAACGCATCAGGCGGTAATCGTCTTCGCCAAGCTTGCCCTCAATGCGAAACCCGTCCTGCAACGCGATGTAGCGTCCCTCGCCATCGGCATCGTGATAGAGATAACCGTGCGTCGCGGTGATCACGTCGATGCGGGTCTTGCCTGCTTCCTTGTCCGCGCGTTCGCTCTCGATGAACATGCGCTTGAACTGGGTGCCGTCCGCCGACATCTCGCCGACGTAGATCTGGCCGTCTCGTCCGGGCAGGTCGACGAATTTGCCCGGTTCCAGGCCCGCGACGATCAATGAACGGCTTGCTTCCTGCATCAGGCGCTGGGACAGGCGATCCGATGCCGGTGCAAGCCAGAACGAGACCGCACCGAGCAGCGCCATCGTCGGCAGCGCGAACAGGCCCAACGGACGCAGCAGGCCGCCAAGGTCGAGGCCAGACGATTGCAGCACGGCCATCTCGCTGTCGCGCCAGAGTCGGCCATACGCGAGCAGCACGCCGAGCAGGACCGCCAGCGGCATCAGGATCGTCAGTGCATCCACCATGCGCAAGCCGATCAGGGTAAACAGCAGATCGGCCGGGATGCGCCCACGCGCAATCTTCGAAAGCAAATCCGCCACCGCTCCGCCCACCATCACCATCAGCAGGATCACGGTCGCCGCGATGAAGCTGGTGGTTAGCTCGCGCAGCAGATAGCGGTCGATGATGCGCAAGCGCAGGGCATCGAGTACACGCCGGGGAGCAGGCCTTTGCCTTAGAATGGATGGCTTCATGCGGTTGTCGATGGCGTCGCAGGACGATTCGCCTGGCGACGTGCCGGCGAATCGAATGCTCTTCGGTCCGGTTTGCAGCGCGACGCAAGGATGCGAAGTGTAACCGCCTACGCAACGTTAACCTTTCTAAAACCTGTCGGTAGCCCTCCATGACGCTCAAGTTCGCCACCACCACCGATGCACCGGAAATCGCGGCCACGCCCTGTCTAGTCGTCGGTCTCTATGAAGATCGCAGCCTGACCGCTGCCGCGGCACGCGTGGATGAAAAATCCGCTGGCGCGATCAAGCGCCTGGTCGAGAGCGGCGACGCGACCGGCAAGGCCGGCAAGACGACCTTGCTTTTTGGCCTCGCCGGCATCGCCGCCACGCGTGTGCTGGTGGTCGGCCTCGGCGAACCGAAGAAGTTTGATGCTGCCGCATTCAATCGTGCGGCCGGCGATTCTGCGCGCGCGCTGAAGGGGCTGCCGATCGCTTCTGCAGTGTCGACCCTGACCGAGATCGACGTGCCCGGCCGTGATCTCGCCTGGAAATTGCGCACCGCCGCGCTTGCCGCTGATCACCAGGCCTATCGCTATACCGCGACGTTCAAGCCGAAGGACGCGCCGAAAACACCGCAACTGGAAAGCATCGCGTTCAGCGCCAGTGACGCAAATCCGCGCGCACTGGCCGAAGCCGCCGCGATCGCGAACGGCGTGCGCTTTGCACGCGAACTGGGCAACCTGCCGCCAAATATCTGCAACCCGGCCTGGATTGCCGCACAGGCCAAAGTCATCGCCGATGCGCACACGGGCGTCAGCCTCGAAGTGCTTGAAACCGAAGATATGCGCAAGCTCGGCATGGGCTCCCTGCTTGGCGTTGCGCAGGGCGCGGCGCATGCACCCAAACTGATCGTGCTGCGCTGGCAAGGCAAGGACGAGAAGAGCCGACCGTATGCACTCGTCGGCAAGGGCATCACCTTCGACACCGGCGGCATCTCGCTCAAGCCGGGCCCGGGCATGGAGGAAATGAAGTTCGACATGTGCGGAGCCGCCGGCGTACTCGGGGCTTTCCTTGCAGCGGTCGAGCTCAAGCTGCCGATGAACCTCGTCTGCGTCGTTCCGGCGGTCGAGAACATGCCCGACGGCAACGCCTATCGTCCGAGCGACATCCTGACCAGCATGTCCGGCATCACGATCGAAGTGCTGAACACGGATGCCGAAGGCCGCCTGATCCTGTGCGATGCGCTGACCTATGTGCAGAAATTCGATCCCGAAGTGATCATCGACGCCGCGACCTTGACCGGCGCCTGCGTAGTCGCGCTCGGCAAACACGCATCGGGCTTGATGACGAAGGACGACGAACTCGCCGAACAACTGCTCGCTGCAGGCAACCTGACCCAGGACCGCGCGTGGCGTCTGCCGCTGTGGGACGACTATCAGGGTCAACTCGAATCAGGCTTTGCCGACGTCGCCAACATCGGCGGCAAGTATGCCGGCGCGATCACAGCAGGCTGCTTCCTGTCGCGCTTCACCACGGGACGGCGCTGGGCGCATCTGGACATCGCCGGTACCGCATGGGATGAAGGCCGCAAGGGCCTCGCCACGGGGCGCCCGGTGCCGCTGCTGACGCAGTATCTGATTGATCGCTGCGGGTGAATTCACCGCAGCCCGACACCGACCGGCAGAAACGAGCGTCGCTGATCGCATTGATCGGCGTGTCGCTCGTGCTCGGCATCGTCGATGTCGCGCTGGGGTTTCCGCCGATTGAAAGTGCCAGCCGCCTCGCATTCACGCTGGCCGGCAATCTGGTCTTGCTGCTGATTGGGTTTCGCTGGCTTCAGCTGGATGCACGCGAACTCGATATACGTCGCCCGAACTGGCTAAATGTCGGCATCATCCTGCTCGCTGCGGTGTTCGTGCCGTACTACCTGTACAAGACGCGCCCAACCCCTCGCCGCCTGCCCGCCATTGCCGGATTCTTTGGGCTGGTATTTGCCTGCATGATCGGCACCGCGATCGGCGCGATGCTGATGCAGGCGATCATCGGCACGCCCGTGGCACACTGAAACCGATGCCACGCGCCGACTTCTACCTCATCGACAAACCGCGCTTCCGCGATGATCCTCTATTGCTGGTATGCGAACTCGCGAAGAAAGCGTTCGCGAACAAGCAACCGACGCTGATCCTCGCGCGCTCGCGCGATCAAGCCGAAGCGCTCGACGAGAAGCTGTGGGAGTTCGACGAAAATTCATTCATCCCGCACCAGATTGTCGGTGACGGTGACGACGACGCGATTACCGCGGTGCTGATCGTGCCTCCCGATGCCACGACGCCCGACCGCCTCCTCGTGATCAATCTGCGCGACGAGTGCGCGCCGGGTTTGTTCGAGCGCGTACTCGAGGTCGTGCCCACCGACGAAGACCAGAGACTGGGTTCGCGCGAGCGCTGGAAGACCTACAAGCAGGCTGGATTCGAGGTTGCCAAGCACGACATGTGAACGCTGTCGCGAGTTCGGCTCTGGCGCGGGCGCATCTGTAGGAGCGGCCAACCGCGACTATTTGGTCCCGAACTTCCCGCCTGTGTCATGAGCTCCTGAGGGAGCAACTGTCTGTGGGTCTTCAGCCACGATGCTGATGTGTGGATTTGCACCGAGCAGCACCATCCCCACCCAACCCTCCCCTTGAAGGGGTGGGCTGAAGCATTTTTCGGAGCGGCTTCAGCCGCGATGTTTCTCGTGAGGGGAGGATCGCGGCTGAAGCCGCTCCTACCCATGCGCGCGCCCAGGATTCCGGTGACAAGCGAACAATGCTTCAAGCGCTCCCCTTCAAGGGGAGGGTTGGGTGGGGATGGTGTTCCCGTTGGCTCAGCCGCCCACCTTGGCCGTCGCGCTCTGGTAATCGCGCCTCTGCATGAGCGGCCAACCGCACCTACTTCGTCCCGAAATAGCGATCGCCCGCATCGCCGAGGCCCGGCACGATGTAACCGTGGTCATTCAAGCGCTCGTCGACGGCGGCCGTGTAGATCGGGACATCCGGATGCCGCTCGCGCAGATGCGCAATCCCCTCGGGACAACTCACGAGGCTGACAAAACGGATCGAGCGCGGCTTCGTTTCCTTGATCCGATCCAGCGCAGTGACGGCGGAATTGCCGGTGGCGAGCATCGGGTCGACCACGATCGCATCGCGCGAAGGCATGTCGCGCGGCATGCGGAAGTAGTACTCGACCGCGCGCAGCGTCTTGGCATCGCGATACAG
>JBDSNK010000188.1:0-7044 GCA_039915385.1 Dokdonella sp. | reverse complement strand
CCGCCTGTTGCGGAGCGATTCGAGTTGTATCTGGGTCCGTACGAACTGGCGAACGGCTACCACGAACTCACTGACGCTGCGGAACAGCGCGCGCGTTTCGAGCGTGACAACGTGCGCCGCAACGCACGTGGCCAAGGTGAGCTGCCAATCGACGAACGCCTGCTCGCCGCGTTGCCGCAGATACCGCCTTGCGCCGGTGTCGCGCTTGGTATCGAGCGCCTGCTCATGTGCCTTGCGCAGACCGACGACATCCGCGACGTACTGGCGTTTTCGTTCGACAAGGCTTGAATGCGGTTTGCCGATCAGATTGCATGCGGCCCGGGTCGCAATGCAATCCACGCAAGAATTGCTGCGAATGCCGCGACGCCACCGGCGACAAGGAACGCGAGTCGACCGTGGTCAACTGACCATAGCGCACCCGCCAGCCAGGCACCGAGCACGCCGCCGATGCCGGACGAGAATCCGTAATAGATGCCTTGCGCGTGTCCGTTCAGGCGCCCAGGGAAGTAGCGCACGAGCAACTGCATGCAGGCGGCGAAGAACGCGGCGAAATTGAGCGCGTGGGTCGCCTGTGCGACCACCATGACAGCGACATTGTCGGGGAACAACGCGGTCACCCACCAGCGCACTGCAGCGGACGCCAGCGCGATGACGAGCACGCGTGGCGCGTCCCAGCGCGCGAACACGCGTGCCGACGCGAAGAACATCGCAATCTCGACTGCAACGCCGATCGCCCAGTACGCGCCGAGGGCCGAGGGTCGATAGCCGTGCTGTTCGAGATAGAGCGAGAAGAACGTGTAGTAGGGACCGAATGAAATCTGCGCGAGGAGGGCGACGATGAAGAACGCGATCACGTCGCGTTGCAGCAGCCGTTCGCGGAAACCGCTCGGCGTCTCCTTGTCGGCGATGGCGACGACGCGGTAGTCGTTCGCGAAGCTGCTCGCGACGAGCCCCACGTAGAGCGGCAGCATCAGCAACGGCAGCAGAGCAATCGACACGTGATCGAACACCAGACCGAAGGAAGCGACGACGGCGATGAAGCCGATCGAGCCCCACACACGGATGCGGCCGTAGCGCTCGCTGCGGCCGGGCAGGTGCGACAGCGTGATGGCCTCGAATTGCGGCATCACCGCGTTGTACGCGAAGCAGAACACGCACATCGCCGCGAACAAACCGGCGAAATCGAGCGGCAACAGGAAAAGGCCGAAACTCACGAGCGTCAGCACGCAGCCGATGCGCAGCCAGTGCACCGGGCGGGGTGATCGCGCGGCGAGCCAGCTCCACGAGGTCGGCGCGATGATGCGCGTCGCATACCACAGGCTCATCAACACGCTGATCGCGGCGACGTCCTGACCGCGTGCCTTGAGGAACAGGCTCCAGTACGGCGTGAACGCGCCGAGCGCGGCGTAGTAGGCTAAATAGAAACTGGCGAGGCGTCGCGCCGGAACAGGATCGAACATGGGTGAAGCGTGACATAGGTGCTGCGCGCGGCACAGTCTTGCGTTCTGTCGTCGCGCTGTTCTTTTGCGCGAGCGATGCCCATCGAAAACAGATTGGATTCGCGGAAAGCCCGGCGACCGCATTGCCGCCGGGCAGGTTCCTCAGTTGGCGAGGGTCAATGCGCGTTCGCGCCGTTCGAGCAGACTCATGTCGGCTTGGTTGACCAGGCGCAGATCGCGCAACTCATACGGTGCTTGCAAGCCGCTTTTTGCGAGGCTGTCGGCGTCATAGCGCAACGCGATGGCGCCGTGTCCACTCGCCAGCCAGGTCGCCGATTGCGCGATTGCCGCAGGCTTGAGGCTTCCGTCGGACGCTCTGCCGTAAAGCACAGCCGATACCTGGTAGCGGCTTGGCGCGATGCTTTCGACGCCAACGTTCACCGCGATTCCGCCCGCACTGGCCGTGCTTGCGTCGCGTTCGGCGCTGCCGTCGAAACGCGCGACCGGCACGCCGACCGCGAAGGCCGTCTTCGCATCGCGCTGGATCGCATTCTTGCCGCTCGCGATGGCGTACGTGTGCACTTCCCACAAGCCCTGGTCGCCCGCATGCGCGAGATCCGGCATAACGCTGGCGACGTAGCTTCCATCGCCCTGGCGGGCAAATTCCAGGTTCTGGCTCGCACCATCCGGAGCGCTGATCAGACCGCTGATGCGACCTATGCCGCCATCGAGCGAAGCGCGGATGCGGACCGGAGCACCGGCATTGACGCTGTCGCGGTCGGCGCCGAGCTTGAGCACGACCGCGCTGGCCGGTTCGAACACGTGCACGAGATAGCTGCCGTGTGCGGTCGGTACGCTGAGCTCTACATTTCCGGCGCCGATCATGTCGGCCAGACGCATCGCGATGCTGCCTTGTGGCGCGTCCATGCCGGCGGCACTGAGCGCCGCTTCGTCGACGATGCTGCGCGTTGCTTCGGCAGAAGAATAGCTGCGCCCGCCGGAGCGCAGCACGATGTCGTGGGCCTCGATCGTTGTGTTGCTGCTGCCGGCATGCGGGCTGATGCGGATCACGGCACCGGGCGCACTCAAGGCAAGCTTCACACCGCTTTGCAGTTCGGCTTCGCTCGCGTCGATCCAGAATTCGCGGCTATCGCGCACGAACGGTTGCGGTCGCGCATCGAGCGCTTGGGCCGGATCAAGCGCCCATGAAACGGACACGGGCGCATGATCGAGTCGATCGACGGCGAGTTTGCCCGCTGCAGGCGCATGCAGGCGTGTCGCGATCTGGTCCTGCGGTG
The DNA here is from genome assembly GCA_039915385.1 of Dokdonella sp. GTDB lineage: Bacteria > Pseudomonadota > Gammaproteobacteria > Xanthomonadales > Rhodanobacteraceae > Dokdonella_A. The sequence continues at coordinate 4,307 of JBDSNK010000188.1, read as the reverse complement.
CCGCGGCGAGCAAGCTCAGTTTGCCGGCACCAGCAACCGACTGCGCCGAGGCAGCGGCGCACGCGACGGTCATCGCGCAGGCGAGGGCACCAATCGTGGAACGGGAAACAGTCATGGTCATGATGGCGCTCCTCAGAGGTCGTCGCGCAGGATCTTTTCGAGATTGAAACAGGCACGCCGACTCTGGTTGTGACTGAGCGGCTCTCTGCCTGCCGTGCGCGTGATGTCCGTGAACCACAGCGTGCCCGCAGCGGACGCGCTGCTGCATTCGATGAAACCATCCGAGCAACTGGACAGCCACGCTTGGGTAATCTCGAGGCCGACGTTGAGCGTGTAGCCACCGCAATAACTGTCCGGGTCCCACACCGCGGTTTCGACATCGCTGCCGACCACGTCCCAGAAACCTTTCGGCAGTGCCGGTCGACCGGCGGTGCCGAACAGATTGTTCTGGTTGTAGTACGCCATCCAGCTTGTTTGCTGCTGGCGCACTGCATCGGACTTGTAGCCAAGCAACCAGCCGAGTGCGCTTTCGAACACATTGCCGGCGATGACCGCATCAGCGAGCGGCGTGCCCGCACTCGACGGCGCGAGCGCATTGACCCAGCGAATCTTGCTGATGATGCCGGGGTAGCGGCTGTCGTAGGTCGGGTTCGACAGGATCCAGCGCATCACGTTGCCGCCGTTGGAATGCGTGATCACGACGAGATCGGTGATGCCGCGACTGCTGATGAAGCTGCTCAGTTGACCGGCGAGGCAACCGGCCGCTCGGCTGTCCCACATGTACTGGCCGAAATCGCAATTGATGACGACGTAATTGGCCTGGTTGGCGAGGCCTTGGCGGACCGTGTTGACCATGGTCGGTTGCCAGTAATCATTGTAAGCATCGGTCTGGCTGCCGGTGCCATGCACGAACGCGACACCGGTGGTAACGGCCGCTGCATGCTTCAGGGGAACAACGGATGCAAACAGCAGTGCGACGAGGATTCGAAACATGTTCTCTCCCGTATCGGGTCCGCGCCGCAGCACGGAACCATGCTGAGCCCACGACACATCTCGACGGGAACGCATCCTTGACTGTCGTCGGATGGATCTGGGCGTGGACGAGCGAAACGCATGCCGATGAGCTCCTCTCCCGAACCATACGGCGGCGTACTGTCGAACTTATCGAGGTTGGGGCGGTCCGTCAAATGCACTGCAACATGATGTATGGCAGCATGGCTGCGAGCCAGCGCTTTCGCCGCGAATGCAGCGGAGTGCAAAGTGAGTCGGCGGGGCGATCTACAGCGTCAACTGCAATCGCGCAACACAACCACGCGCGTCGCGCCGGTTTTCAAGCGTGAGCGTGCCGCCATGCGCTTCGAGAATCTGGCGCGCGAGCACGAGGCCGATGCCGGAGCCGCCGGGCTTGGTCGTGAAGAACGGCACAAACAGGTTCTCGCTCTGCGGCAGGCCCGGGCCATCGTCGATGACTTCGACGGTGAGACTGGCATTCGTGTCCTGCCAGCGCAGCAGCACGTGGCCGCCGCCGGTCAGGGCGGCGTCGGTCGCGTTCTGGATCAGGTTGATCAGCGCTTGTTCGATCTGTTCGAGGTCTGCACGCAGCAGGATCGGACGAGGGCCGTCGATCGCCACCGTGATGCGTTGTTCGAGGCGTGCCGCACGCTGTGCAAGTGCGCTGAACTCGAACTCGCGTGGATTGGGGGGCGGCAAGCGAGCGAGTTGGGTGTAGCGCGACATGAAACGCGCGAGCGCTTCGGCGCGATCGCCGATCACCTGCAAGCCACCGTGCACATCCTCGCGCCAATCGGTGGGCAAGGGTTCGGCGTCGGTAAGTTTCGCGAGCGTGCCCGCCATCGATCGGATCGGCGCGAGTGAATTGTTCAACTCGTGCCCGAGCACGCGCAGCAGGCGCTGCCAGGCGAGGCGTTCCTCTTCGCGCAGCGTGCGGCTGAGATCGGTGATTACGAGCAGATCGTGCGGAAGTCCGTTTTCGCGGAAACGCGCGCGGCGCACTTCCCAGCGACCGCTGCCGCCGGGAAAGCTGCGCTCGACCATGCGCACGTCGCTGATGGCGAGGCAGTCGCCCAGATCGAGCGCCTGTGCCGTGCGTCCAATCAAATCAGCGGATGTTGCAGCCAGCAGATGCTCGGCGGCGGGATTGGCGAGTTTGAGATAACCATCGGCATCGAACGCGAGTACGGCGATATCGAGCGCGGCGATGACCTTGGCCAGCAGCGCGCTTTTCTCTTCGACCGAGAGTCGCTGTTCGCGCAGCGTCTGCGACAGCGCATTGATCTCGAGTACGACTTCGCCGATCGCATCGCCGCGTTGCGCGCGCGAACCGCGCAGGCTGTAGTCGCCCTCGCGCAAGGCTTCGAGCAAGTTCGACAAGGTGTAGAGCGGGAACACGACGCTGCGTCGCAATGCGAACACGAGACCGAGACTCAGTAGCGCGATCACGCTCCAGATCGTGATCGCAGCACCGGCTCGATTTTCCATTGCGAACCAGAGCGCTACCGCCAGCGCGAGCAGAGCCGGCGCCGTCGTCAGCAACGCCCCGGCGAAAATGCGCGTTTCGTAGTTCCAGCGCGATGCCTTGCTCACGAGCCCTCGCTGTCCACGCGGAACTGGAAATTACATTCATCCAACCCCGTATTTCTCCATGCGTCGATACAGCGAAGGCCGACTAAGGCCGAGCAGACTGGCGGCACGCTGGATATTACCGCCCGTGCGTTCCAGTGCCTGACGCACGAGTTGTTCTTCGGCTGCGTCGACACTCATCGATTCGCTTGCCGCGAGTGCCGCCGCGCCTGACAACGCGTGCGTCGCGTCAGGTTTCAGGTTCAGCGCCCCTTCGTCGACGATATCGCCATCCAACATCAGCACGGCACGCTCGATCACATGCGAAAGTTCGCGCACGTTACCCGGCCATGCATAGCTTTCGAGTGCGCGCAGTGCAGATGACGCAAGGCGCACGCCGTCGCGCTGGTAGCGCTTGGCGAAACGCGCGAGGAAGGATTGCGCGAGCAGGGCGATGTCCGCTTCGCGCTCGCGCAACGGCGGCAGACGCAACTCGACCGTGTTGAGGCGGAACAGAAGATCCTTGCGGAAGGCGCCGCGTGCAACTTCCGCAGCCAGTTCTGCATTGGTCGCAGAGATCAGGCGCACGTCGACTTTCAAAGTGCGCGACGAACCTATGCGTTCCAGCTCGCCGTCTTCGAGCACACGCAGCAGTTTCGGTTGCTGGGCGAGCGGAATATTCGCGATTTCATCGAGGAACAGGCTGCCGCCGTCGGCCAGTTCGAAACGCCCGATGCGGTCGCTCTTGGCGTCGGTGAACGCGCCGCGCACGTGGCCGAACATTTCCGCCTCGAACACCGAGTCTGGAATACCGCCCATGTTGACCTTGACCAGGGTCTGCTTCGCACGCGAAGACCGCGCATGCAGGCGCCGTGCGACCACGCCCTTGCCGGTGCCGTTTTCACCAAGGATGAGCACGTTCGCATCGGTCGGCGCGACGCGATCGAGCTGCGCCAGCACGCCGCGCATCGCGGCCGATTCGGCGATGAAGTCCTCGTCGCCGTCGGCGCGCAGGATTTCGTTCTCGCGTTTGAGCTTGGCCGTTTCGCCGCGTGAACTCGCGAGTGCAAGCTGGTTGCGGATCACCGACATCAGGCGCTGGTTGTCCCACGGCTTCTCGATGAAGTCGCCGGCGCCATGCCGCATTGCCTCAACCGCTACATGGATCGTGCCCCACGCGGTCATCACGACGACGGGCAAATCGGCATCGAGCTTCTTGATGTCACGCAGCAGTTCGAGGCCTTCCATGCCCGACGTCGTGTCGCGCGTGTAATTGAGGTCGATCAGCGCGGCACCGAAGCGCTGCGCGCCCAGCGCGTTGAGCGCGGCGCGCGGGCCGTCCACGCAAATCGCATCGATACCCTCGGCCTTGAACAGCAGGCGCAGCGCCTCCCGCACGTCGCGCTGGTCGTCGGCGATGAGGATATTGGGGCGTTCCCTGGGTGGCATGGATCCTCCTTGCGTGCATCGTGCGTTGCGACCCTCGCTTGCGCAAGATGTCAGGCGGGAGTTGCTTGTTCCAGCCAGCCGTCGAACAGCTTCACATTGCGCTGCGTTTCCTTCGCGTATTCCTCGTTGTGGGTGACCTGCACGATGGTCATGCCGTCGCGATGCAGTTCGTGCAGGAGATCCATGATGATGCGTGCCTGGCTCGAATGCAGCGCGCCGGTCGGTTCGTCCGCGAGCAGCAGCACCGGCTTGGTGATCACTGCGCGCGCGACGGCGAC
>JBDSNK010000183.1:0-8650 GCA_039915385.1 Dokdonella sp. | reverse complement strand
CTGACACTCGGCGTGCCCACCTCGCCCGGTGTGCCGACGGCGCTCGCCGATCTCACGCTCACCCTGCCGTACAACGATATCGATGCGGCGAAGGCGCTCTTCGCCGATGTCGGCGACGACATCGCCGCGCTGATCATCGAGCCGATCGCTGGCAACATGAACTGCATCCTGCCGCGCGAGGGTTACCTCGCGGCGTTGCGAGAGCTGTGCACGCAATATGGCGTGTTGCTGATTTTCGACGAGGTGATGACCGGATTTCGCGTCGCACTCGGCGGCGCGCAAGCGCTGTATGGCATCAAGCCGGATCTGACTGCGTTCGGCAAGATCATCGGCGGCGGCATGCCGGTCGGCGCCTACGGCGGCCGGCGCGAGATCATGCAGATGATTGCACCGGCGGGGCCGGTTTATCAGGCGGGCACGTTGTCCGGCAATCCGGTGGCGATGGCCGCGGGCCTGGCGATGCTCGACTTGATCCAGACGCCAAATTTCTACGAAGAACTCGATCGCCGCACGCGCTTGGTCACCGATACGCTCGCCGCGGCCGCCGCCGAAGCCGGTGTGCCGCTGAGCGTCAATCGCGTTTGCGGCATGTTCGGCATCTTCTTTACTTCGGAAAAAGTCGATACCTACGCGCAAGCGACTGCATGCGATGTCGCCGCGTTCAATCGTTTCTTTCACGGCATGCTCAAGCGCGGAGTCTACCTCGCACCTTCGGCGTTCGAAGCCGGCTTCGTCTCGATTGCGCACAGCGAGCAGGTCATTGCCGATACCTTGGCGGCGGCGCGCGGCGCATTCGTCGAAGCGGCGGCTGGCTGAAACCCCAATGGGGCGGCAGGCAAAGCCGCGTCATCTGTCGCGGTTCAGCTGTGCTTGGGAGGCGTGCGCGTCAAATAGCCGGTCATTCCAGTAGAGGTGGATGGCATGCCCGAGGTTACCGACTCCAAGCCCCGCTTGCTCGTGCGCGGAGCACGTGCCGCAGACATTGCAGCGCTCGTGGCACTGACCGGCCGGACGTACGGCGCCGAGTGGGCGCACTCGGCAGACATGTTGCGCGGGCAGCAGGCGCGGTTTCCACAAGGCCAGTTTGTCGCCGAATACGGTGATCGCATCGTTGGCTTCTGCGCAACTTTTCGCATCGATGAAGCGGCAGCGATGGCTCCGCACAGCTGGCATGAAATCACCGGTGGCGGCTTCGCCGCTCGCCACGACGACCATGGCGACTGGCTCTACGGCATGGATGTGTGCGTCGACGCGGAATTTCGCGGCCTGCGCATCGGCCGGCGACTCTACGCAGCGCGCAAGAAGTTGTGTCAGAAACTGGGTCTGCGCGGCATCGTGTTCGGCGGACGATTGCCGGGCCTCGAGAAGCGCATCAAGACATTCGATTCGGTCGATGCCTATGTGCAGGCCGTGCGCGAGGGCCGGCAGCGCGACGCAACGCTGAGTTTTCAGTTGCGCAATGGCTTCGAATTGATCGGCATGTTGCCGCGCTACGCGCCCGGCGATCGCGAATCGCTCGGTTACGCCGCGCATCTGATCTGGCGCAATCCGGATCGGCATGACCAGCCGAAGACGCCGACACCGAAGAACGCGACGCGCCTGCCCGATCGCGTGCGCGTGGCGACGATCCAGTACCAGCAGCGGCGCATCACGCGTTTCGAGGAATTCGCGACCCAGGTCGAATATTTCGTGGAGATCGCGGCCGGATACGAGTCGGACTTCGTCGTGTTCCCGGAAATGATGACCCTGCAACTGCTGTCGATCGAGAACGCACCGTTGCCGTCTGTCGAAGCAATCCGGCGCATCACCGAGTACACCGATCGGGTCAAGTCGCTCTTCAGCGACCTCGCCGTGCGCTACAACATCAACATCATTGGTGGTTCGCATCCGACTGCGATCGACAACGGCACCATGCGGAACATCTGCTACGTGTGCCTGCGCGATGGCTCGGTGCACCAGCAGGAGAAAATCCATCCGACGCCGAACGAGCGCACCTGGTGGGGTATCAAGGGCGGCAGCAAGGCCTCGGCGATCCAGACTGACTGCGGCCCGATTGGCGTGCTGATCTGCTACGACTCGGAATTCCCCGAACTCGCGCGTCACCTGATCGACCAGGGTGCACTGATCCTGTTTGTGCCGTTCTGCACCGACGAACGTCAGAGTTATCTGCGCGTGCGCTACTGCTGTCAGGCGCGCGCGGTCGAGAACCAGTGCTATGTGGTGCTCTCGGGCAATGTCGGCAATCTGCCCGGCGTTAACAATTTCGACATCCAGTACGCGCAGAGCTGCATCCTCACGCCGTGCGATTTTCCGTTCGCACGCGATGGCATTGCGGCGGATTCGACGCCGAACACAGAGATGGTGCTGTGGGCGGACCTGCGTCTGGAAGATCTTGCCCGCGCGCGCAACAACGGCACCGTGCAGAACCTCAAGGATCGTCGCCACGATCTCTATCTGCAGCGCTGGCTGCAAAGCGAATGAGACCTCGTCAGGGTCGGGACAAGAGCCCCGACGAAAACAAGAGGAGCTTGTGCTGCGGGCTTTACACATGGAGTGCTTTACTGGCCGAGACGGACGGTCAAGATGTGTCGGCCGTCATGTGACGGTTGATCAAGGAGCTTTTTGATGAAACACCTTTCCATGTCTCTCATCGGTGTGTTCGCGCTGACGGTTGCGATCGCCGCCAGCGGATCGCTGTTCGCTGCCGAGCAACCTGCGACCGCGGCGCCCGCTGCAGCGTCTGCTGCGCCCGCCGCGCCGAAACTGCATGCAGCCATGCGTTCGCTCTGGCAGGGTCATGTCGAGCAAACGCGTGCCTATGCGATGGCCGTCAAGACCAGCGATAGTGCCGCTGCAGCGAAGGCCGCTGATGGCGTCGTGGCGAATGCCAAGCAGATTGCCGGAGCGGTCGGCAGCTACTACGGCGATGCAGCCGGAAAACAGATGCTGACCCTGCTCGCCGGCCATTGGGGTGTGGTGAAGACGATGACCGATGCGCAACACGCAGGCGACAGCGCTGCCAACACGAAGGCGGTGCAGGACTATGCCGTCAACGCGGGCGATATCGCCAAGTTCCTGTCCGGCGCGAATCCGAACCTGCCCGAAGATGCGGTACGCGGCCTGATGATGGCGCATGGTGGCCATCACATTCAGCAGATCGGCCAGATCATGAAAAGTGACAAGGAAGGCGAGGCGAACACCTGGAAGATGATGCGCGCACACATGGATGTCATCGCTGACGCGCTTTCCGGCGCCATCGCCAAGCAGTTCCCGGCCAAGGTGACGTGACACAACCGCGCGCCCTGCGGCAACTCGGTCCGACCCAGCAGAAACTGCTGCGCGCGTTGCTGCGAGAGCCACAAGGCGCCAGTGTCGAAACGCTTTGCACGGCGCTCGGCGTCACCCACAACGCGATCAGGCAACACCTGACCGCGTTGATCGTTGCTGGCCTGGTCGAGCGCGGTAGCGCTCGGCCGACCGGCGGCCGGCCGCAGTCGCGTTACCTGCTCTTGCCGGCGGGCCGCGACCTGTTTCCGCGCAGCTACGGATTGATTGCCGCCAGCGTGCTGGAGCATCTGTATGCGAGCAGGGGCAAGGCCGCGGTGCAAGCGATGCTGGCCGACATGGGGCAGGAACTTGGCAAGGCCGCGGCTGCGCGCATCGATTCCACTGACGATGCGGGGATCGCGGGCGCGCTGGCCGAACAACTCGACGCGCTTGGTTACGAAGCGCTCGCCGTGCGTCGCGATGGTGAAACCCAAGTCGAAGCCTACAACTGCGTGTTCCACACCCTGGCGAAAACGCATCCGGATGTTTGTCGCTTCGACCTTGCGTTCATGGAGGCCGCCACCGGGCGGCCGATCCAGCATATGGAGTGCCTGCTGCGCGGAGGCCCTGCTTGCCGCTTTCGCATTGGCAGTCGCGACAAGGGCAGCTAGAACAACACAGTGCGCTAGCCAGAAAATTCGATGGGATGAAAGCAGCGGCGTCGCTAGTTGCGCGCTTCGGCGCCCGCGAAATCCATCAGCGCAGCACGCAGGCGAACCAGGCCTTCGCTGACGTCCGCATCGCCGATCGTCAGAGCCGGCACGAAGCGCAGCACGTCAGGCCCAGCCTGCAGCAGAAGCAGGCCATGCGCAGCAGCATGGTCGAGCACGTCGCCTGCGCGACCTTTGTACGCATCCGCGAATACCGCGCCGATCATCAGTCCGCGGCCGCGCACTTGGGCAAACAGATTCAACTCCGCATTGATCGCGGCAAGCCCGTCGCGCAACGCACGCGCTTGTCGCTCGACATTGACGAGCACATCGGGCGACGACAACTTGCGCAATGCGACGCGCGCGACTGCTGCGGCAAGCGGATTGCCGCCGAAGGTGGTGCCGTGCGCGCCGTATTGCATGATCTCGGCGACCTTGGGTCCTGCGAGCATCGCGCCGATCGGGAAGCCGCTGCCGAGCGCTTTCGCCAGCGTGACGATATCCGGTACGACGGCATCCTGCGTGTGCGCAAACAGCGTTCCACTACGGCCCATGCCGCACTGGATTTCATCGAGCACGAGCAGCGCATCGTGCTTGTCGCACAGCGCACGCACGCCCGCCAGGAAACCCGCTGCAGCCGGCATCACGCCGCCTTCGCCCTGCACCGGCTCGAGCATGACAGCCGCGACATCAGCAGGCGCGAATGCGGCCTCCAGCGATGCAAGATCGTTGAAGGTCGCGTAGCGAAATCCGCCCGGCAGGGGCTCGTAGCCTTGCTGATACTTCGGCTGCGCGGTCGCCGTGACGGCCGCGAGCGTGCGTCCGTGGAACGATCCATGGAAGGTCACGATGACGCGCCGTTCCGGTGGTCGTCCCTGCGCCGTCGCCCAGCGGCGCACCAGCTTGATCGCGGCCTCGTTCGCCTCGGTACCGGAATTGCACAGGAATACGCGCTCGGCAAATCCGCTCGCAGCAACCAGTTCTTCGGCGAGACGCAACGGCGGTTCACTGTAGAACACATTGCTGGTGTGCCAGAGCTTCTGCGCCTGCGACGTCAACGCTGCAACGAGATCGGGGTCGCAATGGCCGAGCGCGTTGACGGCGATGCCGGCACCGAAGTCGATGTACTCGCGGCCGTCGAGATCCCAGACGCGCGCGCCGACACCGCGCGCGAGCACGATGTCACGCGGTTTGTAGACGGGCAGCCAGTAGCGCTTGCCGAGGTCGATCAAGTCGCTCGTCGAATCGTTCGGGCCCGGCATGGATGCGCTCACCACGCACCGCTGTTCGGCATCGATGCCCATGGCTCCGCAGGTGTCAACCATTCACCCTTCTGCAGCAGTTCGATCGAAATCAGGTCGGGAGAGCGCACGAAGGCCATGTGCCCATCACGTGGCGGACGATTGATGGTGACGCCGATCGACTGCAAGTGCGCGCAGGTCGCGTAGATGTCATCGACGCGGAAGGCGAGGTGACCGAAGTTGCGCGCTCCGCCGTAGTCCTCGGTCGAGCCCCAGTTGTACGTCAGTTCGATTTCTGCATCCGGCGTTTCATCAGCGGCGAGGAAGACCAGGGTGAACTTGCCCGTCGCGTTTTCCATGCGTCGCGTTTCGCGCAGGCCGAGGCCGTCGCAGAAGAATTTCAAGCTCGCGTCGAGATCGCGCACGCGGATCATGCTGTGCAGGTATTTCATGGGTATCTCCTGTGCGACCTTCGATGATCGCGAAAATCACGAAGCGACCAGCCGCGGCCGCACGGTTCCCGAACAGCTCAGTCGCGCTGGAAGCGCGGAATGTAGTGCTGCAGCTGAGCCAGGCGCTGCACGGGATCGGTCATCTGCAACAAATGCTGCTTCTCGGTTTGTTCCAGTGGCAGCAATTCGCCGAGCCGGAAACCAACCCAGCTGGCGTCATCGAATCGCGCGCGCTCGACGTTCGCATAGGCCGCGCCGATCTGGTCGAGCAGGCGCTCGAGGATCGTCGCGAGCAGGCCGTGTTCGGGGGGCACCTGCACCGGCGGTTCGGGTGGCCAGAAGCGCACGTCGCCATGCACGAGGCCGTTGTCGCGCACGCGCGTCGAGCTCATCTGAAAGCGCTCGCCGCCTTCGGCCGTGATGCCGAGCAGGCCATCGGGCAAGGTGCAGAAATCGGTGATGCGCGCGAGCGTACCCACCGCGGCGGGCAGCGCAGGTTCACCGACTTCGCGCCCGTCGAGGATCAGGCAGACGCCGAAACCCGAGGTGTTGCGCGAACACTCGCGCACGAGATCCAGATAGCGCTGCTCGAAGATGCGCAGGTGCAGCGGCGCGCCGGGAAACAGCACGCTCGACAGCGGGAACAGCGGGATATCGGTCAACGCCACGCCGCAAGTCTAGCGTAGCGCTGAGAAAAAACGACGGGGTGCGCCCTCGAAACCGCCGTTCGACATGAACACGACATGGTCGCCTTCACGCGCTTCGGAGAGCAAGGCGGCGACAAGTTCGTCGACACTCGCCGCGGTGCAGCCGCGGCCATCGAGCGCGCAGATGACCTGACCTGCGTCCCACGGCAGTTCGGCGCGTTTGAGGAAGACGACCGCATCGGCGTCGCGCAGGGACGGCGCGAGTTCGTCCGCATGCGCGCCCATGCGCATCGAGTTCGAGCGCGGCTCCAGCGCGACCAGGATGCGTGCCATGCCGACGCGCGCGCGCAGTCCCGCAAGTGTGGTTGCGATCGCGGTCGGGTGATGCGCGAAGTCGTCGTAGACGCGTACGCCGCCATGCTCGCCGATCAGCTCCATGCGCCGCGCGACATTGAGGAACTCCGTGAGCGCCGGCAATGCGCGTGCGACGTCGACGTCCGCTGCATGCGCGGCGGCGAGTGCCGCCAGCGCATTCATCACGTTGTGCCGACCCGACAGATTCCAGCGCACCTCACCGAGTTCGCGACCTTGACGCGAAACGACGAAGGCCGAGCCATCGGCTTCGAGCAGCCGTGCGCGCCAGTCGCCGGCCTCGATGCCGAAGGTTTCAACCGGCGTCCAGCAGCCCATCGCCAGTACTTCGGCCAGACGTGCGTCTTCGGCATTGACGATCAGGCGACCGTTGCCCGGCACCGTGCGCACGAGGTGGTGGAACTGCCGCTGGATTGCCGCGACATCGGGAAAGATGTCTGCGTGGTCGTATTCGAGGTTGTTGAGGATTGCGATGGTGGGGCGGTAGTGCACGAATTTGGAGCGCTTGTCGAAGAACGCGGTGTCGTATTCGTCCGCCTCGATGACGAAGGGGGAATTGGGGTCAGGTTCATTTTCCAGCAGAGGAGATTGGGCGCCTGATGCCGCATCGGGAAAATGAACCTGACCCCATTTCCCCAACCGCGCCGACACGCCGAAATTCGCCGGCACGCCACCAACGAGGAAGCCAGGGGCGAGGCCTTGCGATTCCAGGATCCAGGCGAGCAACGAAGTCGTCGTCGTCTTGCCATGCGTACCGGCGACGGCGAGGACGCGGCGACCAGCGAGCAGGGTTTCGCCCAGCCACTGCGGGCCGGATGCATACCGCAGGCGTGCGTCGAGCATGTGCTCGATTGCCGCGTTGCCGCGCGACAAAGCGTTACCGACGACGACAACATCCGGTGCCGGGTCGAGATGCTCGGCCTTGAAGCCCTGCATCAGCGTGATGCCAAGCTGCTCGAGCTGGGTACTCATCGGCGGGTACACGTTCGTATCCGAACCCTCGACGGTGTGGCCGAGTTCGCGTGCGAGCGCGGCGATGCCGCCCATGAAAGTGCCGCAGATGCCGAGGATATGCAGTCGCATGCCGTGTGATTTCCTTCAGGCGCCGAACAGGATGCGATCGATTGCCCAATAGGCGATCAGCCAGGAGAAGACCAGCGCGAAGGCGAGCCCGAATGAGGCGTCGATCGCGTGGCGCATGATGTGCGCGTTCACGCTGACCTGCCAGAGGAGCAGCGCCAGCGTTATCCACGCGAATATCGCCTGCAGCCCGGACATGTCCGCCACGGTCGCCGGTGGAGGCCCGGCGAGGAGAGCAATCGGCAGCTGCAGCAGCGAGAGCGCGACGCTGCAGGCGAGCAGCGCACACGCGGTCTGCATGTAGCGATTGCGCAGGCCGCGCATCGCCAGCGCGACCCAGCACAGGGCGAGCACGATGACGGTCGCGAGCAGCGAGCGCACGAGCGTGTTGTCGGCCTCGCCGAGCACGCCGCCTACCAGGGTATCGAGTGCGGTGCCGGCGCCGACCAACAGTGCAAGCAGGTTCGGCGAATACGGGAAATCCTGTGGGTCGCCGCGCAGGCGGCAAAGATCCAGGACGACGCGGGACAGGTCGGAAAATGAAAGGCGCGCAGCAGTCATGGCACGGGTGTCAGCTGTGCTTTCGCAGGGAATCGATCGATGCCCGCAGCGTGCCTGCCGTCAAGCACTCAGCCAACGGTCGCGGAATCGCGCGGCAATGCGGCAACGATGCGACGCGACACGTCCGCCAGTTCACCGACACCGTCGACGACCTTGAGCTTGCCGATCTGCGCAAAGTGGTTCGCAACGGGCTCGGTCTGCTCGGCGTACACGCGCAGGCGTTCGCGCACGGTCTCTGGCGTGTCGTCCTTGCGCCCCTGCGCCGCGGCACGACCGGCGATGCGCTCGACGATGAGTTCGCTCGGTACATCCAGCTTGAT
>JBDSNK010000025.1:0-10239 GCA_039915385.1 Dokdonella sp. | reverse complement strand
CGAGGACTGTGGCCAGCTGTTTGATCGTGACGTCCGACATCGATTTCGTACTCCGTGACTCGTGCGACGCTTGCGGCGACTATCCCAGCGGCGCTTTCGCACAAGCGGCCGTATTGCTCCGACAACTCCGGGTGCAGCCGCGGCTTTCGCGGTCGCACCCACCCTGCCACGCAAGGCTTTAAGCGATTCTCACGAGACGGCTGTCTCGCGTGCTGCCATGATCAGGTTCGACGCCTGATCCTCGTCGATACCTTCCAGACCCAGTTCCATGAACTCGTCGGTCGCAAGATCGGCAAGATTCTCTCGCGTGACGATGCCATGCGAAGCGAGCTCGAATCCGAGCGCCTCGTCCATGCCTTCTACGCCAAGCAGGTCCGCCGACGGCTTGTGTTCTTCGATGTTCTCTTCCGCCGCCAGCGCATCGGTCAGCAGCGCATCACGAGCACGCGCACGAAGTTCCTCGACAATGTCCTCGTCGAAGCCTTCGATGCCGAGCAACTCGGCCGTCGGCACGTAAGCGATTTCCTCGACCGTAGAGAACCCTTCCTGCACGAGGATTTGCGCGATTTCGTTGTCGACTTCGAGTTTGCTCACAAACAGCTCGCGCGCAGTCTCCTGCTCGGTCTCACTCTTCTGGCGCACCTGATCGGCGGTCATCACGTTGAGCTGCCAACCGGAGAGCTTGCTCGCCAGACGCACGTTCTGGCCGCCGCGACCAATGGCCTGCGACAGCTTGTCCTCGGCGACTGCGATGTCCATCGAGTGTTTTTCTTCGTCGACAATGATCGACTGCACTTCGGCTGGCGCCATCGCGTTGATCACGAACTGAGCCGGACTGTCGTTCCACAGCACGATGTCGATGCGCTCGCCGTTCAATTCGTTCGACACCGCCTGCACGCGCGAACCGCGCATGCCGATGCAGGCGCCGATCGGATCGGTGCGGTGATCGTGCGCAAGCACGGCGATCTTGGCGCGATCACCCGCGTCGCGGGCACACGCCTTGATCTCGACCAGGCCCTGGCCAACTTCCGGCACTTCGAGCTTGAACAGTTCCATCATCAGTTCGGGCGCCGTGCGCGAGACGAACAGCTGTGGCCCGCGCAATTCCGAACGTACTTCATACAGATAGCCACGCAGGCGGTCGCCTGTGCGCACCGCTTCGCGCGGGATCGCGCGGTCGCGCGGCACGAAGGCTTCGGCATTGCCGCCAAGATCGAGGAACACGCTGCCCCGCTCGACGCGCTTGACGATGCCTGTAATGAGTTCGCCGATTCGATCCTTGTAGGCATCCACGACCAAGGCGCGCTCGGCTTCGCGCACACGCTGCACGATGACCTGCTTCGCCGCCTGGGCGGAAATGCGGCCGAAATCGGGATTCTCGATCGACTGCTCGACGAAACCGCCGATGCCAACGCCGGGCGCCTCGTCTTCGGCATCCATCATGCGTATCTGGCGATCGGGTGATTCCATCACGACATCGTCGGGCACGACTTCCCAACGCCGAAAGGTCTCGTATTCGCCGCTTTCGCGATCGATCGCGACACGCACGGACACGTCCTCCTCGGCGTAGCGCTTCTTCGCGGCGGACGCGAGCGCGGCCTCCATCGCTTCGAAAATCACGCCCTTCGGCACGCCCTTTTCATTGGCAACCGCATCGACGACCAGCAGCAACTCTTTACTCATTTCCCAACTCCTTCACGACCGCAATCCGCGGCCGGAATGGCTCCGACAATCCCGACGACGCTCCACCGTGGAAACGCCATGAATTCCTGGTTCAACTCAATACTTGTTCCTGCGCCGAGCCGGCTTTTCCAGCCCCTCGGGTTCCGCCTTTGCCTGCACCATGCCGAGCGCCGCATAATCTGGCACCAAGCGCGCCTTGGCGATGTTCGCGTGGGCGATTGTTACTGGGACGCCGTCCTGTTCGATCGTGATGCGATCGCCCTCGACTGCACGGATCGGACCTTGGAAGCGGCGACGGCCATCCAACGGCAGACTCACGTTGATTTTCGCGACCTCACCCATGAAGCGCGTGAAATGCGCTGGCGTAAACAACGGTCGCTCAAGTCCCGGCGAAGACACTTCCAGCGTGTAGCGACCGGCGACCGGGTCATTGACATCGAGCAACGCGGAAATCTCGCGGCTGGCCCTCTCGCAGTCCTCGATCGTGACTCCGCGCTCCGGCTCGTCGATATAGACGCGCAGCACACTGCCAGCCGCATTCGGGCTGTATTCGATACCGACCAGCTCCAGGCCGAGATCGGTGATCGCAGGTGCAAGGAGTTCGCTGAGTTCCTCGTTGGTCATATATGTGGGTTCAAGTACAGGATTGCCACTGATCGCAGGATCAAAAAACACAAACAAAAAATGGGCACGAGGCCCATTCCGTAGTTCGCCGTTGTGTCGCTTCCCAACATCGGCGTACTGCCATGAAGGCAGTCGGCGCGTCCTGCGCCTGGTCAAAGAAAAGGCCGCTCAAGGCGGCCTGTCCCTTAGACCTGATGATGCTGGTGGCGGGGACGGGCTCCATGCCCTGTCCAACCCAGCCGCTCAGGATCGAAACCCTGACCAGACCAAGCCGCAGATGATAGCCGCGCGCAATCCATCCTGCAATGGCCTCATCGTCAGCCATCGAGCTTGAAATGCGCATGCGGCAGCCCCAAACCGAGCGATCGAATGAGTCAACGCAAGCCTGTTTTGGAGGCCCTCGATGGCGACTATTTTCAGTTTCGTCAAGGCGATCGGAGGCCCCAACGCGTCCGCGTCGCCATGCAAGTTGTCGGCTACACCGTGTTCCAGCCATGCGACCACACCGTCCCGCATCGGCCGCCTTGGATTGGCACGATGCGGGCGTCATCACCCCGCGCTTCACCACCCATGTTTTTTCGCTGGCAGGCCCGGCTGAGCCATGCCCGATCATTCCCCTGCCCACTTCGCTGGGGCCTTTCCCTGCACGCCCATGAGCCGGATCCGCCGAGCATCTTCGATCGGCTTAACATAGAAGGGCGTACCCTAGACCACGTTTTAATCACGGATGTCGAGCAGCGTCACACACACCTTCACCTAGCGGGAGCCCCGCAGGGAGCTTCGACGTGAAGGACACAGCAAAGGGCAGGTGACTTGTTCCCCTGTCCGATCCACAAGCTGGCGAACGGAGGCGCTTGTTTTGCCAAGAGAACCCGAGAATGAAAATTGCAGCCTTTTTGCTCGCCCTGTTCGCTAACGTTTCAGCAGCAGCAGTGCCGGCCGTTCAACCCAGCCCGCAGGTGGCGAGAAATTGCGCCGCTGCCGCACAAGGAGACGTTTTCGCAGACGGCTTCGATGCCGGCTGCCCTCAGCTGGCGGTCAGCCCGATCGAATATGGGCCCTATGCGCAGACCGTGCGTCCGGGCGTCGATGTCACGGAATGGACGAACATCTGGGGGCACTCGAGCCCGACCGATGACGCGTCGCCTTGGCCGGGCAAGGCCGGCTCCGCGCCAGTCATCATGGCTTTCAGTCGAGCCTCCGTCCTGTGCATACACTTCAAGACGCCAGCCTCTATCTCGACGGGATTCCTGACGTATCCACGCAACCGAATCAACATCGACGTGGATCTCGGCGGCATCGATATCGTTGTCTCGAAGTTCAAATGCGACTTCACGCCGAACGGCGGCAGCTCGCGATTCAACATACTGCCCACGGATGATGTCGCGCTTTGGTGGAGGGGCGTCGGTGGGAACCCGGAGGTCTACGCCATCGTTGACACCGATTCGGACTACTACCTCAACATTCGCCCGAGCCTTCGGCCCGGCCCGTTGGAGGATCCGTTGCCGAACTTCCCGCTGTACCTGGTCCGCAATTAAGGAACGTCGGCGTCGGCTGTCGATGCTGTTAGCGTCGGCATCATCACGATGCATTCCCGAAACGGAATACGAACCGGCGATCAGAGCGCTGGCCTGGTCAGCCGTTCACGACTATCTCGCTCGAGAAAAGGCGCTGCGGAAATCCGCCCCTCAGAAACGCAAACGGCGCGATCCATGTGGAGATCGCGCCGAGTGAGATAAACATGGTAGCGGGGGCAGGATTTGAACCTGCGACCTTCGGGTTATGAGCCCGACGAGCTGCCAGACTGCTCCACCCCGCACCGAGCCGTTGATTGTAACGACATCACTGCGACCAGGCAATAGAGCGCATCGTTTACTTGGCGATATCCACCGCCGACAGCGCGCGATTGCACCAGTCCAGCAGCGGCCCCCAAGTCACACCCAACACCAGCAGGGCGAGTCCATTCACTGAAAGCACCCAACGGAACGAGCGATCCGGCGGCAATGCGAGGGGCGTGTCGTCCTGCGGCGCATCGAAGTACATGACCTTGACGACGCGCAGGTAGTAATACAGGCCGATGATCGCGAACACGATCGCAACGATCGCGAGCCACATCTGGCCGGCATCGATGACCGACTTCAGCACCATGAGCTTCGCGAAAAAGCCGAACAGCGGCGGCACGCCGGCGAGCGAGAACATCGCGATCGCCATGACTCCGGCGTACCACGGGTTGCGCTGGTTGAGACCCTTGAAGTCGTCAATTTCCTCGGCTTCGAATCCGGCACGTGCAAGCAGCATGATCATGCCGAATGCGACGGCGGCCATCAGCGAGTAGCTGATCATGTAGAACATGGCGGCGGCATAACCGGCGCTGCTGCCGTTGACGAAGCCGAGCAGCAGAAAGCCGATATGCGAAATCGTCGAATACGCCAGCATGCGCTTCAGGTTGGTCTGCGCAATCGCGAAGATGTTGCCTACAGCCAGCGACAACACCGCAAGCACGCTCAGCATCATCGTCCAGTGCGCATGCATGCCACCCATGGCGCCGTCGAGCAGGCGCCAGGTCATGCCGAACGCCGCGAGCTTCGAGGCCGAACCGATGAACAGCGTGACCGCGGTCGGCGCGCCCTGGTACACGTCCGGCAGCCACATGTGGAAAGGCGCGGCACCGAGCTTGAATGCGACGCCGACCACGAGGAACACGAGGCCGAATACGAGCAGCGTGGGGTGCGGGCTGGAGCCTGCGAAATCCGCCACGGCATGGATCTTCGCAAGATCGAGCGTGCCGGTGGCGCCGTAGATCATCGACATGCCGTACAGCAGCAGACCTGATGCGAGCGCGCCGAGCACGAAATACTTGATCGCCGCCTCGCTCGATACCGACGAGTCGCGATTCAGTGCAACCAGCGCGTACGAACTCAGGGTCAGCAACTCGAGACCGAGGTAGATCGTGACCAGATTGCCGGCGGAAACCAGCAGCATCATGCCGAGTGTGGCGAACAACAACAGCAGATAGAACTCGCCGATGAACAGCTTGCGCTCGCGCAGATAGCCACGGCTGTACAGGAATACGAGACCCGTGGTCAGCAGCACGAATACCTTGAGCACGCTGGCGACGCCATCACGCAGGAACATGCCGTTGAATGCGGAAATCCCTTGCCCGTCGGCAGGCGCACAGCAGCAGACCAGCCAGCCTGTCACCGCAACAGCAACGAGCGACAGCCAGTGCGTGATGTCGCGTTGCGACGGCTTGATGAAAAGATCGATCAGCAGGATCGCGCAGGTTGCACCGAGCAGGAACAGCTCGGGCAGGATCGTCCACAGATCATTGATATTGAATGCAGTCATGGGTGACTCAAGCCCTGGCCATGCCGAGCTGCTGCACCAGTTGCAGCACCGCGGGTTCCATCAGATCGGTCAACGGCTTCGGATAGATGCCGACGGCCAGCACGCCAATCGCAAACGCGCCGAGCACGATCCATTCGCGCGCATCGAGGTCCTGCATCTTGGCGACCTTGTCGTTGCCGACTTCGCCGAAGATCACGCGTTTGACCAGCCACAAGGTATACGCCGCACCGATGATCAGGGTGAACGCGGCGACCGCAGCGATCAGTGGACTGTCCTGGAACGCAGCCAGTATCACCATGAATTCGCCGACGAAGCCGCTGGTTCCTGGCAGACCGCAGTTGGCCATCGCGAAGAACACCGCGAACGCAGCGAACCAAGGCATCACGTTGGCGACGCCACCGTAGTCCTTGATCATGCGGGTATGCAGGCGGTCGTAGAGCACGCCGATGCACGAGAACATCGCACCTGAAATGAAACCGTGCGAAATCATCTGCACCATCGCGCCCTGCAATCCGAGGCGCGCGCCGAGCGGATTGACGTTCGCGCGCACGAGCGCGAGCGAGATGAAAATACCAAGGGTGACGAAGCCCATGTGCGCAATCGAAGAATACGCGATCAGCTTTTTCATGTCCTCCTGCACCAGCGCAACGTAGCCGATGTAGACGATCGCGATCAGCGACATGGCGACGACGACCCAGGCGTATTCCTGCGATGCGTCGGGCGTGATCGGCAGCGAGAAGCGGATGAAACCGTAGCCACCGACTTTCAGCATGATCGCGGCCAGGATCACCGAGCCACCGGTCGGTGCTTCGACGTGCGCATCCGGCAACCACGTATGCACCGGCCACATCGGCACCTTGATCGCGAATGCGATCAAAAAGGCGAAGAACAACCACGCTTGTTCCTTCGCGCTCAAGCTCGCGTGCGAGAACGCTGCCAGCGAGAACTCGCCGGTCTTCATGTGCAGGTAGATCAACCCGACCAGCATGAAGATCGAGCCGAGGAAGGTGTAGATGAAAAACTTCAATGTCGCGTAGACGCGTCGCGGCCCGCCCCAGATGCCGATGATGATGAACATCGGGATCAGCATGCCTTCGAAGAACACGTAGAAAAGCAGCGCATCGGTCGCCGCGAAGACGCCGATCAACAGGCCTTCCAGCACAAGCATTGCCGCCATGTACTGCGAGACGCGCTTGTCGATCGGACCCCACGAACCGATGATGACCAGCACGCTGGTGAATGCAGTGAGTACGATCAGCGCAATTGAAATGCCATCGACGCCGAGCGCGTAGTTCGCCTTCAGCGCGCCGATCCATGCGATGTTTTCGACGAACTGCATGCCAGGAACGGATGGCAGATAGCCGGTCCACAGCGGAATCGAGCTGACGAAGGTAGCGATCGCGACCAGCACCGAAAGCCAGCGCGCGACACCCGGCTGGCGTCCAAACGCGAGCACGGCAATCGCGCCGAGGATCGGCAGCCAGATCAGGAGACTAAGAAGATGCGAAACGGGCATGGTCGTGTTCAGTCCCTGTCGATCAGAGCGCCGCGTGGGTGACGATCCACCACACACCGCCGAGTAACGCGATCAAACCCAGAATCATCGCGAAGGCGTAGTGGTAGAGATAGCCCGATTGCAACCAGCGCACGGTTGCCGCGGTGCGTGCGACCAAGGCTGCGGAGCCATCGATCGCGATGCCATCGATGATGCCAATGTCGCCACCTTTCCACAGACCGCGACCGAGTGCGATACCGCCACGCGCGAATACGGCCTGATACAACTCGTCGATCCAGTATTTGTTCACGAGCACGTTGTAGAGCGGGCTCAGACTGTTTTTTGCCTTGTCGGCGATACCGGGGTTGAGCAACCAGATATAAGTCGCGACCAGGAAGCCGGCGAACGCGATCCAGAACGGCCACTGCGCGAAGCCGTGCAGGACCATGGCCAGCGGACCGTGGAATTGATGGCCAATCTCACCGAGCACGTCATTCGCTTCTTCGACGTGGATCGCCTTGCCGAACCAGCCGCCGAACAGCATCGGGCCGATCGTCGTCCAGCCAATCACGACAGAAGGAATCGCCAGCAACACCAGTGGCAGCGTGATCACCCACGGCGACTCATGCGGCGCGTGCGCCAGATGACCTGGCTCATGATGCTCATGATGCCCGTGATCGTCATGACCATGGCCGTGATGAGCTTCGACGACGAAGCGCTCCTTGCCATGGAAGGTCATGTAAAGCAGCCGGAAGCTGTACAGCGCAGTGACGAAGACGCCGGCCAGCACGCAAAAATAGGCATAGCCGGAACCGAAACGGTGCGATTCACCGACCGCTTCGATGATTGCATCCTTGGAGAAGAAGCCGGCGAAGCCCGGTGCGCCCGCGAGCGCGAGCGAACCCAACCACATGGTGATCCAGGTGATCGGCATGTATTTCTTCAGGCCTCCCATGTAGCGCATGTCCTGCTCGTGATGCATGGCCACGATCACGGAACCTGCGCCGAGAAAAAGGAGCGCTTTGAAAAAGGCATGCGTCATCAGGTGATAGACGCCGCCTGCATACGCCGACACCCCGAGCGCCACGGTCATGTAGCCGAGCTGCGACAGCGTCGAATATGCGACGACGCGCTTGATGTCGTTCTGCACGATGCCGATCAAGCCGGTGAACAGAGCCGTCGTCGCGCCGATGACAAGCACGAACGAGAGCGCGGTCTCACTGAGCTCGAACAGAGGTGACATGCGCGCGACCATGAAGATGCCGGCCGTGACCATTGTCGCCGCGTGGATCAGCGCCGAAATCGGAGTCGGGCCTTCCATCGAGTCGGGCAACCACACGTGCAGCGGTACTTGCGCCGACTTGCCCATCGCGCCGATGAACAGACAAATGCAGACCAGCGTGGCGACGTGCCAGGGATGACCTGCAAAGATCTCGACGGTCTTTGCGCCGGCCACACCGGTGTCGAGCGCCGCCGTGAAGACTTGACCGTAGTCGAGCGAACCGAACCAGAACAACACGCCGGCAATGCCGAGTAGAAAACCAAAATCGCCAACGCGATTGACCAGGAACGCTTTCATGTTCGCGAAGATCGCGCTTGGGCGCTTGAACCAGAAACCGATCAGCAGGTACGAGACGAGGCCGACCGCTTCCCAGCCGAAGAACAGCTGCAGGAAGTTGTTGCTCATGACGAGCATCAGCATCGAGAACGTGAACAGCGCGATGTAGCTGAAGAAGCGCGAGAATCCGTCGTCTTCGGCCATGTAACCGATCGTGTAGACATGCACCATCAGCGAGACGAAGGTCACTACGACCATCATCATCGCCGTCAGGCGATCGACGAGAAAGCCGACATGCGCACCGAGGCTGCCAACCTGGAACCAGGTGTAGAGGTCCTTGTTGAAGACTTCCGCGCCACCCCAGACAAGTTGGTAAAGGACATCGAATGACAGCGCGCACGACAGCGCGACACCGGCGATCGTGATACCGGCTGAGCCGACCCGACCAATCCGATTGCGAAACAGCCCTGCGACGATCGCGCCAAACAGCGGCGCGAGCACGATGAGCAGGAGAAGGGATTGCGAGAGCTGCATCGGTTAGCCCTTCAAGCTGTCGATTTCGGTGACGTTGATCGTGGCGCGGTTGCGGAACAACACGACCAGGATCGCGAGGCCGATCGCGGATTCGGCCGCGGCGACCGTGAGGATGAAGAATACGAATACCTGACCGCCGGGATCGCCGAGGTAACGCGAAAACGCGATGAAGTTCGTGTTTACCGCCAGCAGCATCAACTCGATCGCCATCAGCAAGGTGATCACGTTCTTGCGGTTGATGAAGATGCCGGCAACCGCGACACAGAATAGGACCGCACCAAGGGTCAGGAAGTGGGCGAGCGTGATCATGGCGCAGACTCCGGCTTCGTGACGACGGGTTTTTCCGAGGCCATCTTCACGATGCGAACGCGATCACGCGCCTGCACCTCGACCTGACGCGCCGGATTCTGCGTCTTCGTGCCGACGCGATGGCGTAGCGTCAGTGGAATCGCGGCAACGATGGCGACCGTCAGGATCAACGCAGCGACCTCAAATGGCAGCATGTATTGGGTGAACAACGCGTTCGCAAGCCACGTGGTGTTCGACATGCCGGCAGCTGCAGCAGGCTCCGCAGGCGCTGCGACTTGCATCGCGCGTACGCCGATCAAGCCCAGCATCTCCACGAGCATGATGACCGCGACGATCAGGCCCACGGGCAGCGCTCGCACGAAGCCCTCACGCAACGGGTCGAGATCGAGGTCGAGCATCATCACGACGAACAGGAACAGCACCATCACCGCACCGACGTAGACCAGCACAAGCGCGATGGCGAGAAATTCTGCATCCGCGAGCAACCACACACAGGCGGTCGAGAAGAACGTGAGCACGAGGCTCAGCGCCGCATGCACAGGGCTGCGCACCGAAATCACGGCGAGCGCCGCGCCTACCGTGATGGCGGCGAATGCGTAGAAGCAGATCAGTTGGAAACTCATGTTGCGGTTGCTCCAGTCGCCGCGGTCGCGTTGTGTGCGCCAACTCTTGTAGGAACGGCTTCAGC
>JBDSNK010000113.1:0-7490 GCA_039915385.1 Dokdonella sp. | reverse complement strand
AAGTAGTCAGCCCAACACCCGGTCGAGGTACTCGTTGCTGAACGTGCGCTGCGGGTCGAGCTGGTCGCGGATCGCCACGAAGTCATTGAACTTCGCGTATCGCTGCGCGAAGTAGGACGCGTCGAGGAGGCCTCGCCACCATCGAGGACGTGCTGGAGCAGATCGTCGGCGACATCGACGACGAGCACGATGACGACGACGACGAACAGACGATGATCCAGGCTGGCGCGAACGGCGACTACCTGGTCAACGCGTTGACGCCGATCGCCGAGTTCAACGAGCGTTTCGGCTGCGACTTCAGTGACGAGGAGTTCGACACGATCGGCGGCATGGTCACGGCTGAACTCGGCCACCTGCCGGAAGCCGGCGAGGAAACCGCTTTCGGCGGCCTGCACTTCCAGGTGACGCGTGCCGATGCGCGTCGCGTGCATCAGTTCGCCGTGCGCGTGCATGAGGCATAGGTGCGTTGGGAGAGCGGCTTCAGCCGCGATGCTGTTGGGAAAGCAGTGAACTTGAGCATCGCGGCTGAAGCCGCTCCCACAGACGTCCATTTTTTCAGGATCGTCGCAACCGTGCTGCTATTGGTTTTTTCCCTGGGTATCCATGCGCAGTCGGTCCTCGCCGTAAGTCAGCCACCCCAGATCAGCCTGCTCACTATCGGCCCGGGGGAAGTCTTCTTCGAGCGCTTCGGCCACAACGCGATCGTCGTACGCGGTCCCGCGGGCGAAGAAGCGGCCGCATACAACTACGGCATCTTCGATTTCGACCAGCAGGATTTCCTGCTCAACTTCGCGCGCGGCCGCATGCTTTACCGCATGGCGGTCGATGCGCTCGACGACGACGTGGCGATGTATCGCGACGAAGGTCGCCAGATCACCGAGCAGAAGCTGAATCTCACGCCGGAACAGGCGCACGCTCTGGTCGTCTTCCTCGAATGGAACTCGCTCCCGCAAAACGCGCAATACCGCTACGACTATTTCGAGGCGAACTGCTCCACGCGCGTGCGTGATGCGCTCGATCGCGCGCTCGCTGGCGCGCTGCACGCGCAGAGCGAAGGTCGCTCGCGTGGCTACACCTATCGCCTCGATGCATTGCGCCTGATGGCGCCGTCGCCGCTGCTGATGCTCGGCATCGATCTGGGTCTGGGTCCGTATGCGGACCAGCGCATCGACTACTGGCACGAAAGCTTCGTGCCGGCGACGCTGAGCAGCGTGGTGGAACAGGTCAAGCTGCGCGCCATCGACGGCCACGAGTTTCCGCTGGTTGCTTCGACCACGACGGTTTCGACCGGACAGGTCGAGGAACCGCCGGCACTCCCGCCTGACCTGCGCTTGCCATTTCTGATCCTCGGCCTCGCGCTTGGCCTGGCACTGACCTGGCTCGGCCAATCGCGTCGCGCCGCCGTGCGCATTCCACTCGCGATGTTTGCCGGGATATTCGAGTTGTTCTGCGGCGTTGGCGGCGCGGTGCTGCTGTTCCTGTGGCTGTACACGGAACACCGCGCAGCATGGCGCAACGAGAACCTCTTGCTCCTGAGTCCCCTCTGTCTGCTGCTGGTACCGGCATGGTTTGCATCCATGCGCGCGAACTGGCGCGTTCGTCGCATGACGGTCTGGATCGCGTGGCTGGTCGTGCTGGGGGCCGCATTCGCGCTGTTCTCGAAGATCCTGCCGTGGTTCGCGCAGGCAAACCTGCACTGGATCGTGCTGTTCCTGCCGATCCACGTGGCACTCGCGCTGACTGCGACCCGGGCGCCATCGCGCGGGCGTCCTTCAATCGCGGCAGATTCCTGAGCGCCTGACCTGCCGGGCACGAAGTTCGAGCGCAAGGTTGCGAACGCACGTTGCCGTTGTCATGCCTGCCGCGGCATGATGCGCCGATGAATGTCGCCCCGACCAGCCTGCCGACCGACCCGACCTGCACCGACCCGATGGTCGTCAACTGCGTGGCGTATTCCGCCGACGGTCGACGCCTGCGTGACATCACCGTCGAGGAAATCAGCGATGTGCTGGAGACCGCGGACGAATGGGTCTGGGTCGGTCTGCACGAACCCACCGAAGAGCTGCTGGAAAAACTGCGCGAAGAATTCGGTTTGCACGAACTGGCGATCGAGGACGCACACAACGCGCACCAGCGCGCGAAGATCGAGGTCTACGGCGAATCGCTGTTCATCGTCGCGCATACCGCGCAGGTCGTCAGCGGCAAGATCGCGTTCGGCGAGACGCATGTCTTCGTCGGCCGCCGCTATATCGTCACCGTGCGCCACGGCGCTTCGCTGAGCTACGCCACCGCACGTCGCGGCTGCGAACAGGCGCCGGACATGCTCGCCCTCGGACCCAGCTATTCGCTGTACTCGGTGCTCGACTTCATCGTCGACAACTTCTTTCCGATCGTGCGCGAGTTCCGCGAAGAACTGCAGGAACTTGAGGAGGAAATTTTCCAGGACACGTTCAAGCGCGAAACGATTCGTCGCCTGTACGAATTGAAGAAGGAACTGGTCAATCTGCGCCTCGCGATCGCGCCGATCCAGGACATCCTCAATCAGCTGGTGCGGCAGTATCCAACCCTGATCCGCGACGAAGTGCGGCCGTATTTCCGCGATGTCTACGATCACGCTGCGCGCATCAACGAATCCACCGACTCCATGCGCGAGATGCTCACCGCTGCGCTCAGCGTGAATCTGGCCCTGGTCACGGTCGCTCAGGGCGAAATCGTCAAGCGTCTCGCTGGCTGGGCCGCCCTGCTCGCGGCGCCGACCTTGCTAGCGAGCTGGTATGGAATGAATTTTCACCACATGCCGGAGCTCGACCAGCCGTGGGCATATCCGGCGATGATCAGCGTTACCGCCTGCATCTGTGGCGTGCTGTTCTGGGTGCTCAGGCGCTCCGGCTGGTTGTGAAGCCGGCACCGGCGAGCGCTTGAGCCTCGCCGGCATGCAGGCGACTCTTCAGTGCGTCGCCGTCGACTGCGTGCCCGCTTCGACATTGCCGAATGGCCCATTCGATACAGCCGCACCTGCGGACGGCGCGGGGCCGGCCGGCCGCCCTGGCATGCGCAGCAGCGGCGGTATCGCAGTTCCGCCCGCCGGCACGGCTTCCTGCCACGCAAAGCGCAGGTCGCTGCGGAATACATGAACCGACTCGAGCTTGGCGCCATCTTTCGGCGTGCCATACGTGCCGTATTCGTTCTTCTGGCTGTTGGCGACGAAATAGAGGGCGTCGCCATTGATCGTGCCGTACGTCGGCAGCGCGAAAGCGGTATTGCCTGCATCGAGCGGCGTCGATTGGACTACCTGGCGACCATCGTTGCCGAGTTTAAGACGCATCACGCGATGCGGCGTCATGCCGTTCTGGATCACGATCAGTGCGTCGTCGTACCAGTACACGCCGTCGATACCGCCGAGCGCGAGCTTGGCGGTATCGTAGGCAAGATCGAAACCCGTACCCGCGGCGAGGTCCACGCCGAACAAACCGAGTGCGTAGTCGGCAAAATAGAGCGTCTTGCCGTTGCCACTGACAGCCAGCCCGCGCAAGCTGGTCAACTTCGGGTTCTGGACCATCGGCTTGAGGGCCTTGCCGTCGAGGCGGTAGATCACGTTGTTCACCCCATCGGCCGCGAACACCATGCCGTTCTTGCCGGCCGCAATACTCGACAGCGTGCGCGGCTGATTGCCGGGCTCGAGCAGGTATTTCTCAATCAGCTTGCCGGTCGACAGACTGAACTTGAACACGCCGGCCTTGCCGAAATCGGCTTTCGAGAAATCCTTGAAGTAGACGGATGACGTGCTCGCCACGTATAGCGCGTCGCTGTCCGGATCGGCGGCCATCGCGTAAACGCTCCACAGGCCGTTCTCGGCATTCGGCGTGATGAAGTCCTGCAGTTTGCCGCTCTTGTCGACCAGATAAATCTTGCCCTCGCGCACGCTGCCGGCGAGGAACTGCTGGCGCTTCGGATCAAACACCAGCGATTCGAACAGGGTATCGCCCTTGGGCAGAGAGAATGCGATCTTGCCTTCGCCAAATGGTTTCAGGTTGATCTTGAGCGCATCGAGAATGTGGCTCCACACTTTCGTGTCAGCTACCTTGGCGAAGTTCGGATTGCCTGCCAGATCGTAGCCGTAGCCCGCCCGCTGCATTTCCAGCAAGAGGTCGTAGGTGCGGGTTTTCTCGCCTTGCATGGCGAGTGTCGTCGCGAGCCCTAGCTTGAGATCGCCGCTATTGGGAAGCAGCGCAATGAGTCGCTTCAAGGTCCAGGTCAACCGTTCGTAGTCGCCGGTCTGCTTGTAGGCCGCAGCCAGCCGATACAGCGCATCAGGTACCTGCGCCTGATCGATCTGCGCCTCGGTCAATGTGGCCGGATCGATCTGCGGCGCGCCGCCGGACACAGGGGCCGTCTGCGCAAAGGCCGTCGACGCGGCCACGCACAAAACGGCCGTGCATAGAATTCGCTTGATCTTCATTGGGCATACCTCGCAAGCTTGGCGGTCGTTGGCAGACCCCCAATGCGCGAAAAAGTTCAGGAAAGCCGCCTACCATGACTGAAACGGAAACACTTTGCAACGGAAAATGGCTGCGCCTGAAGCGTCGCGGCCGCTGGGAATATGCCGAGCGCACGAACCCTGGCGGTGGCGTGATGATCATCGCCGTCACGCCCGAGGATTGCATCCTGTTCGTCGAACAATATCGCCCGGCCATCGAGTGCATGACGATCGAGATGCCGGCCGGACTGGTGGGCGATGTCGCGACCAGTGCGGACGAAAGCGCCATCGACGCCGCACGCCGCGAACTGGTCGAGGAAACGGGCTACAGCGCCGGACACATTGACTTCCTCATGTCCGGACCTACCTCAGCCGGCATGAGCAACGAGATTCTTGCCTTCGTGCGCGCCCATGACCTTACGCGCGTGCACGCTGGCGGTGGTGACGACACCGAGAACATCCTCGTCCATGAAGTGCCTCGCCGCGACGCCGCCGCGTGGCTGGTCGCAAAAATACGCGCGGGCTATTCAATTGACCCGAAGATGTTTGCTGGGCTGTATCTGCTGGAGAACGGCGAAACCTTGTTTGGTCGCAGTGCGCAGCTCTAGTTTCGCGCACTGCCGTGGCTTGGGCTTTGCCTGCGCCGTGCGAGATCAGCGCGCCTTGCGCTTGAACAGCTTGCCGATGACGCCGCCCGCTGCCGCCAGACCAAGAAAGATCACCTTCTTCGCCGCCAGCAGCAGGGCAAAGAGCTTCGCGAACAAACCGGCTTTGGCGGCAATACCGCCGGCAACAAGCGCGGCGATGCCGTAGGCGGCGATCTTGTCCGTGCTCTTGTCGAAGTCGGCATAGCGGCTGCCGGGATCGAATTCGGTCATGCCGAGCACGCGTTGCATTCCCTCTTCCACGCGCGGCAACTGGCTCATGTCGGCAATCGCGTTCAGGCTGAGGTAGCCCTTGCGACCCAACGCACGAATGTCGTAATTGAGGGTGTGATCGGCGCGGCCGCCAAACGCCAGTTCCTTGGCCCAGTAGAGCTTGTTGTCGGCATGGTCGTAGTGCGGCTTGGTTGCCCAGCCGACCAGCTCGACTTCATCGTAGCCTTGTTTCTTGCGCTCCGCGTTCGCGTCGCGCGTGTCGTCCTGCATCTCCTTGAGCATCTTTTCGCAGTCGGTCTTGGCCGCTTCCTCGTCGGAGACGAAGCCGTCGCTGGAATAGGTGACCACCACGGCCCAGGAACCTTCCTTACTGAGGGTCGCTTCGCCCTGCGGCAGGATCATGCCGAGCACATCGGAATCCGGCGGATTACCCCACAGTTTTTCCAGCACCTTTTGTGCGTCCTGCGCACCGAGGTACCGATATTCCGGCACCAGCTTGAGCGTGGCGCCGGCTTCGGGCACCTGGATCGTGCCGGCCTGATAGTGCAACTGGCTGAGGAATTGCTTGACCTTGCTCGACTCGTCCGTGCTGCCAGCATCGGATTGAGCAACCGCGACCGTGGTTACGCCAAGCGCGCAGGCGAACAAGACGGAATGGATTCCGCGCATGGGAGACTTCCTTGAGTGATTTTATGAAAGCGGAGTGGTTTTACGAAAGCAGGAACAAAGATCAAATCGGCTACGGTTCGACTCAACGCACCACGGCGCTGAACGCGAACCACTGCCACAACAGCAATACGGCCATTACCAGCATCACGCCCCAGGTCAGCAAGGTACCGACAAAGCGCCCGAAACTTTCCTTGGATGACATTGCCATGCCGATCGCGTGCGCGATACGCCCGACGATCAGCACACACCCAAATACATGCAGCCATAGAGCCTGGGTCTGGTTGAGTTCAAGCATCAACAGAAGCAACAGTGCGAGTGGCAGATTCTCAAGCGCGTTTGCATGCGCGCGGATGCGAACGAGCAGCTCTGGATTGCCGCCATCGCCCAACCCTATTTTGGCGGCACCGCGGACGGTCGAAACGCGGCCGGCGAGTATGAGCACCAGCAAGGTGGCGAGGGCGATGTAGATTCCGGTGATGTGCATGCAAATTCCTTGAGGTGTTAGCGCGGATCAGTGGGCGGGCAGCGACTTCAGGTGATCGCCTTCCTGGATTGCGGTGAGGTGCACGGGGCCGGCCGCCACCACGCGATAACTGACGCGCAGGTCGCCCACGGCACCATGATCGGGATCGGCGCCGGCGTAGAGCATGCCAGTGTGGTCGCGGAACGTCGCCGCGAGATTGGGCGGCAGTTGCGCAACATGCACCGGAAAAGCAGCCGATTCCACGGCTGCCGTGGCAAGCGCTGCATCGACCTTGAACGCGCCAAGGCGAATATCATCCGCAAGGAACCGCTCGCTCGCGAAAGGCAGATGCGCTGGATTCTCGTGACCCTTCTTGAACGCGCTCGAATCGACCGGCTGCTGCGACCATTGCAGCTCGTATTCGCAATCGTCCGGCGGAGCGCATCGACGCCACTGCATCATCTCGACCGTCCGCACCAAGGCGACCGCATCGGCGTTGATGCCCAGCTGCGGGTCGCGCACCGGCATGGCGACCTTCAGGCTGCCGCTGACGGAGACGCGGTGACGGTCATTGGCGGGATCGACGCGCTCGCTCGATATGGCTGTGGTCGTCGTCGCGACCGGCGTGCTGTCGAGCGGGAGCACATGCCGGTATCGTTGCATGACAAACCACGCGCCCGCCGCAAGCGCCACGAGTACGAGCACCACGATCACCACCGACGACGAACGTTTCTTGCGTCGTGACCGCGCCATCAGGCGACCACGCCCACGAGTTCGGCCTGCTCGTCGGTGGTCCCGTAACGTCCGGTTGCATCGCGCGTCACGCGCGCACTCGCGCAACCGACGTCATGGGTGAAGAACAACCGCATGTCGCGCGCCAGTTTGTCGTCGAGGAACGCGCGTTTTTCGTCGATGAGCAATTCGGGAAAGCGGTCGTAACCCATCGTCACCGGCAGATGCACCCAGGGCCGGCCCGGAATCAGGTCTGCGCAGAACGCGATAC
>JBDSNK010000096.1:0-4924 GCA_039915385.1 Dokdonella sp. | reverse complement strand
CGCGATAGAGGATCTCAGTGCGCGGCGTCGGCAGCTTGCGCGACTTCATGAGGTCGTGCAGGTATATCTTGTTGGTGCATTTGAGGATCGAGCTGGGATCGTCGATGACGACCATGTCTTCCTTCTCGGCCTTGTTTGCGAAACGGTAGGTGTGGTTATCCAGCGCGGTTGTTTCGCGGATGAACAAGCCGTCGTATTCGGCGAGCTTGCTGTAGTCGTTCCTGGACAGGGTGTCGACTTCGATGCCGAGCTCAGCACCGGCTTCGACGAACGCCTTCAACGCTCGCTTGTTCGACGGTGGCATCGGGTCACCGGGATCGGCCAGCATCGCCAGATCGAAACGGAATTTCTTGCGCGCGCGCGGCTTGCGCCAGAGCTTCTTGGAGAACTTGTCGAGCGACTGCGCGAATGCATCTTCCTGCGGATCGGACAGCGTGTGCAGACCCGCGGGCTTGATCGCGGCGATCTGCCAGACCCGCTCGCGTTCGAACTCTATGCGCAGGATCGGGCACGGGAACGCGTCAAACACCTGGCGCGCGAGGTCTTCGAGCGCCGGATACGAGGTCTCGCCGAAATAGAGCAGCACGCCAAAGTCGGTGGTGTCGCGACCGCCGGCCGGCAGGAACTTGCCTAGCTTCGCGTTCAGATCTTCGATGTCGAGGCCATACAGTGAGCGTCGGCGCAGGTCGTTGATGGCGCGCACTGACGGGATCACGCGATGCCCGCGTGCCTCGGCCAGCAAGGAAACGTAGTAGCCAGTGCCCAGATACTTGTAGCTGCGGCAGAGGTTGATGACCTGCGTGCGTTCGTCGTCCGCGCCGATCGGCTCCTTCAGGTAGTCCTGCGCGGTGACGACGTTGTCCGACGGGTAGTACGAGCCCCAGTCCGAAGCCTTTTCAACGACGATGACCAGCCGGCTCATGCGGAACGCCTGGAGGAAGGTTCGGGGGAACGGCCGTTTCGTGTCGCTGCGCAGTGCCATCGGCACAACAGCAATGGCGAGGGCAGCGGGGCGGCTGGCGGCGCGCAGTTTGACACAGCCGCGCGCACGCGTGCACTGCGTTCCCGCGCGTTCGTCAATGCCCTGCTCGCAAGTGAACGTGCTATCGCGCAGCATTGCGGTGGAAGCCTGCCGGGACTAGGCTGCGCGCCGTGCTCGCTCCCGCCCAACTCCGCTCCTCCTTGCGCAACGCGTTGCCCGATGCGCACGTGCGTCGTGCCACCGATCATGACCTTGCGGCGCTGGTTGCGCTCGAGCAGGCGAGCTTCGCCCTCGACCGCCTCAGCGAGCGCCAGTGGCGCCGCCATCTGGCCAGTCCCAGCGCCGATGTGCGGGTCGCGATTCGCGAGAGCCGGATTGTCGGCGCCGCCGTGATGTTCCGTCGCCGCGGCAGCGATCTTGCGCGTCTCTACTCGATCGCTGTCGCGGAGAGCGAGCGCGGCAACGGCATCGGTGCCATGCTGCTCGACGCAGTCGAACACGCGGCACACCGTCACGGAAGTCGCCGCCTGCGCCTGGAAGTGCGTTCCGACAACGTGGCCGCACAGCAACTCTATGAGAGCCACGGCTATCGTCAGTTCGGCGCCCACCGGTGTTACTACGAAGACGGGCAGGATGCCCGCCGCTACGAAAAAGCCCTTTCGCCGGATACGTGAGATCACCCGCTTGGGTTTTCGTCGTTCGCCTTGTGCGGACCACCGCAGCCCCTCGCCGCGGATCACGCCGGGTTGAGGCGTGCAACCATGACGTGCTCTGCACGCACTACGGCGTGCCAGCGGAGCCATCGAGTTTTTGAGCGGTTGCCGTATCGGCCGCGCGTGCGATCAATCCGCCAGTAGCAGCCAGCGTCACTACGTAGCGGCCATCATCGACGAGCGGCAAATACGCGGCGCTGCCATAGTCTGCGTCGACCCAGGGCAGGTAGTGGGGGAAGTGCTGTTTCAGTGTCCACAAATCCGCTGTCGAAGCCGATGACAACGCGGCAACGCTCTTCGGTGCAGCTCGTTCCTGTTCGATATCGCGATAGCGCCCGGTAATGCGATCCAGACGGTACAGCGCAGGCGCGCCGAGGACGACGGCGCGTGTATCCCACTTGATCACCCGTGCATCGAGTTGCCAGTCGTCGCCGGAAAGTTCGACGCGCTGGCGCGTTCCGTCCGGCAACTGGATGTCCAGCGCAAAGTGTTGCGGGCCGAGTGCATGCGCCTCGAGTTGTGCGACGAGCGCCTCGGCGGCGAGGCGTCGATAGCCGAGCAAGACCGTCGCGGAGAATGCGCCGAGTAACGCCAGCAGCAGGAAGATCACGCACCAAAGCGCCCGATGGCCGGCCGCGAAACGTCGACGCGTGCGCCAGTGCCTGCGCGCGTGTACGCCCTGCGCAAGCGCGAACAGCGCGCATACGCCTGCGAACGCAAACAGGCCGATCAGGAACGGAGTCAGTGACATGGTTCCAAGCATAACGGTCGCGACGGTGAACGGCGGCTATACTGCGTGCACGCCATTGCCGGATTTCGTCATGTCGCCGCATTTCCATCGCCGCCGAACCCTCGTCCTTCGCCAAACCTTTGCATTCGCGCTCGTCGCTCTGCTGCTGGCCGCCTGCGGCAACAAGGGAAATCTGGTCAAGCCGACGCCGAAAGATTCTCCCGCGCCGGCATCCATCGCGCCGCCGGCCAGCCACTGATCGCGGCAGCTCGCATGGGCCTGCGTTTCAGCAAGATGCACGGTCTCGGCAACGATTTCGTGATTGTTGATTGCCGTGCACAGCCACTTGCGCTCGATGCGAACGCGATCCGCCTGCTCGGCGACCGTCATTTCGGGGTCGGTTTCGATCAACTGCTGACCATCGAGCCGGCGCGCGATCCATCGTGCGCATTCGCCTACGGCATCTGGAACACCGACGGCACGGGTGCCGGTCAATGCGGCAACGGTCTGCGTTGTGTCGCGCGCTGGCTGGCGCGGGCAGGCGTGCTCGGCATCGGCGCGACGCGACTTGAAAGCCCTTCCGGGCCGGTCGCGATTCATTTGCTCGACGACGGCCGCGTGCGCGCCGACATGGGCGAGCCGGTCTTCGGGCCCGCCGACATCCCGCTGCTCGTGAACGAGGAATCGGATCGTTACGTGATCGACGTCGCCGGCCGCAAGGTCGACATTGGTGCGGTATCGATGGGCAATCCGCATGCATTGATCGAGGTCGACAACGTCGATGAGGCATCGCTTGAGGCGCTCGGGCCGCAGGTCGAGCATGCCGACGCGTTTCCGCAACGCTGCAATGTCGGGTTTGTGCAGGTTCTTGCTCGCGACGCCATCCGCCTGCGCGTGTGGGAGCGCGGCGTCGGCGAAACGCTTGCCTGCGGCAGCGGTGCCTGCGCGGCAGTTGCGGTGTTGCGCCGACGCGCTAAGCTCGACGCCAACGTTCGCGTCGCGCTTCCGGGTGGCGAACTGGCGATCACCTGGGAAGGTCCGGGCCACCCTTTGTGGATGAGTGGTCCGGCGAGTTTCGTGTTCGAAGGTGAATGGTCGGAGCCGTCAGGCGGCTGAGGAGGAGGCAGGATGCCGACTCGAGAGTGCTCCACGGACGGATGTTTGCAGGCTGAGACAGTTACTCAGCCATACCCATGGGCGCGGCCCGCACTACGACGAGAATGCCATGAGTGAACTAAGCGTCAAGGACAGCCTCACTGCGATGGAAGTCGCCAGCTACCTGCGTCGTCATCCGCAATTCCTCGGTGAATTCCCTGACATCGCAATGGCTCTGATGCTGCCGCGCGAGCAGGGCCCGGCCGCATCGCTGGCCAGCTATCAGCTGGACGTGCTGCGCGAAAAAAACCGCGATCTCTCGCGTCGTCTGCACGACCTTGTCGAAATCGCGCACGAAAACGAAAGCCTGATGGTGCGCGTGCACACGCTCACGCTGGCGCAAATGCGTGCGACGACGTTGGCCGACACGGTGCGTGCGGTAGTGGCTGCACTGACCGAGGATTTCCACCCGGACCTGGTGCGGCTCGTGTTGTTCCGCGCCGATCCGGACTTGCCTGCAGCCGACTGGCTGATTGCCGAACCGAATGGCGCCAGCGCATTTCCTGCATTTACTGAATTCTTCAAACGCGCCGAGCCGCTGTGTGGGCGCCTGCAGCAAGACAAGCTCGATACGCTGTTCGGCAGGCACGCCGATGAGGCGCGTTCCGCCGTGCTGCTGCCTATCAGCGACATCGGCATGCTTGCCGTCGGCAGCCATGACGAAAATCGCTTCCACCCAGGTATGGGAACGGTGTTTCTCAAGCTCATCGGCGAATCGATTTCGACCGCGCTGAGCCGGTTTCCGATCCGGCGCTGAGTGCCGGCCGTCGCCGTGAAGGAAGCTACGCTCGCCAGCGCGGTTGACGGCTTCCTGCACTACCTGCGTGCCGAACGACGTTACGCGCCGAGCACGGTCGAGCACTACGCGCATGCACTCGCGCGCCTCGCCGATTTCGCCGAAGCGCGCGCCGTGCGCCGCTGGCGTGAACTGAAGCCCGATCAGGTGCAGTCACTGCTCGCCGACGAGCATCGCGTCAAGCGCTACTCTCCATCGACGTTGCGTGGCCTCGCGTCGGCGTGGCGCAGCTTCTTCCGCTTCCTCGCGCGCGAAGGTGAAGTCGAAACAAACCCTGCAATCGGTCTGCGCTCGCCGAAGGTGCAGCGCAAGCTGCCGCAGGTGCTTGACGCTGATGAAATGTCGGCCCTGGTCGAAGTGCCGGGCGACGATAGCGAATCCGTGCGTGATCGCGCCCTGCTTGAATTGCTCTATTCCAGCGGCCTGCGCGTGGCTGAATTGTGCGGCGTGCGCTGGCGCGACCTCGATGCGGGTGACGGCATGCTGCGGGTGACCGGCAAGGGCTCGAAGACGCGCATCGTGCCGGTCGGCGCAAAAGCGCTTGCCGC
>JBDSNK010000079.1:0-31826 GCA_039915385.1 Dokdonella sp. | reverse complement strand
TTGACTTCGGGGTCGTTGCCCAGATTGCCGACCAGGATGACCTTGTTGATGCCACGTGCCATGGAGTGATTCCTCTACCGTAAACGTTCAACCGTAACGTACAGGATAACATCGCTGCCGACCCTGTTCGCAGGCGTCGTGCGTCCGCCCATGTCGGCGAACGCTGCGCGAAGCTGTCAGCGTTTGCCGATGGACCCACGCGGAAAGAGAGACCGACGAATCGTCAGAGTCGCTCGCGGATCTATGGCGTCTGTCGGCGTGCGCCCGCGGCCGTTTTCGGATCTCCTGGGCGGCGGACTCCATGCAAACGCCACAGCGGTCAAGGATCGGTGGTGCCGCCTGTTGCACCCGCACTCGCTTCGGTGTAACTCATACCGTCGCGACTACGGCGCGTTGCACGGAAATCTGATGCTCACGGCGGGCCAGCGCCGTCGGCGTAGCGGCTGATCGTTGGATGGATTTTCGCTCTCCCTCGCGGGCGTGTTGTTGAACAATCGTGTGCAACACCCCGAAGGAGGGTCCTCGTCGGGAAGCAGACAGTGCACACGTTCATTTTCAGCGCCTGGTTCCGTGACGAGTGCCTTTCGCCTACCGATGAAGACCATGAGTGGGTTGCCGTGCTCACCATCCACGCAGACTCTTGCGAAGTCGCGTTGGCTTGGGGTGGCCGGAGTGCTCGAAAATACGCCGTAACAAGGGGCGTGCCATTTGTCCGGTGATATATCGAGAGCGCGTAGGAGTATTCCGATTGCGTGGGCTTTGACGGAACGCTGGGCTGTGTTGCTGGCGATGCGTCATTCGATCCGCGGGATCCGGAGAAAACCTCTTCGCCAGCTGCCTCGCTATTCGCCTATGAACGACTCGTGCAAGGGACCAGGCATGCTGCTTTTTCGCAAGCAGCGCGGCTGCCGGCCGCACCATGGCGGAATCAAACGGGACGAAGAGGCCCAATTCGCGCAACAGACCCCGCAACAGATTGATCGCGTAGCTGAGTCGTGCCTTGTGCAACTCGCGCACGCTGCGCAAACCCTGGATGCCTTGTTGTTCGGGCGTTTTGATCGGCAACGTGCCAGATCGGCTGGAAATGGCGCGCCCCATCGCGCGCCGATCCGCACGACGTCGCACGCGTGTCGATCAGCTTCGAAAACGCGTTGCGGCAGAGTCTACTGCGTCGGAAGATGCGTGCACCCGCATCGGCTAACTCGAGTTCAAAGACGTCTTTGGCCAGATCGATCGCCACGATGGTGATGACGGCGTATTTGAGCGTAGCATGCATGACGGACTTCTCCCGTGATCCCGTGTCCTGATGGGAACATCAGCCTGGCTCATCGAAGCCGTGACGACATCGGAGGAGTCCATTCGATCATTAGAGCCGGCGTGCTTGTGCACGCGGCTCAATTCATGGGTTGGATTTCCGTACGCAACTCTTTCTCACTCAGCAAAGGGCAGGCCACGACATGCGCAATTCCGGTAAGTCTCCAACCATGATGGTGTGGGTCATCTCACTTGTGCTCTACGTGCTTGCCATTGCTTCTCAATTCGGGGTTATTGCTTTGGGCGCGGTAGCACCGTGGCTATGGATTGTTGGGTTTGGCTTGCTACTCGCAGCCTGCCGCATTCGTGGGCTGTAGCCATTTCCCAGCAATCGCTATCACGGCGCCAAACCAGCTATTCACGCACGTACTCCTCCGCTTGTCGCCTCGAACGACATGGATTCGTCGTCGAGGCGCGATTGCGTCGCGAGCGCGGCTGAAGAAATCTGCGATCGTCGAGTGGTCGTGGCCAGGCATCCCTGGTCAAGGCGAAGAACAGCACGTTGCCGCGACACGCGCGTCAGCTGGCGCGCGAACTGACCATCCCGCGAAAGCAGGCCAGCAGTGGGGTCGCTAGAAGCACTGTGGCGCGTGCACAGGCGCGTCGCTCTCGCTTCATCGCAAGTGCGTGCTTCGATCAGCCACAGGGCCGAAGCGATCACAAGATGGTTTTTGCGCGTGCACGAACCCGGCACCCGTTGCAGCTCCAGATCCACCGGCAGAAACGGTGGACTCATGGCCACCCCCTCGCATCGCGCATCACACCCCGTTGATCGTCCCGTTTCTTGCGAGCAAGATCATGGCCGGCGTTTCTGCAGTCGGGTCAGGCATCGCAATGTCTCAAGTCACCGTTCGGCCAGCTTTGCCGAGTGAGCGCGAGTCTCTCGAAGCTCTTCAATGGCGAGCTTCACTCAACAACCCTGGCGACCGCGAAGCATTGCTGGCCAATCCAGATGCGATCAAGCTACCACTCCAGCAAATCATTGATGGCGGTGTGTTTGTCGCAGAGCGAGCAAGCATGATCAGTGGGTTTGCAGCGATCCTTCCGCGAGCAGATGGAGACTCCGAGCTCGATGCCCTCTTTGTAGAGCCAGCGTGCTGGCTTCGAGGCGTTGGCCGTGTCCTGGTAGAGCATTGCGGAATAGCCGCAAGTAGAGCCGGAGCAACCCATCTTCATGTTGTGGGAAATCCACATGCGCAGCATTTCTACATTGCTTGTGGGTTTCATGTTCTCGGCACAGAGCACACGCGCTTCGGCATCGGTCTGCTTATGAAGAAGGCGCTGCAATGACCGGGAACTTTCATCCACGCCGTCCTGCATAGTCTTTGTTGGCAGAAGTGCTCCTGAAAGGTGCGCGAGCAAATCGCTTTTCGGCAAGCGGCGCAATTGGCGTCGCGTCCCTTGCGGGCTGCATATCGGGGCGCCTGTTGCAGCATTCTCGATGGATACCAGATCACGCCGGCGCAGATCGAGCGCGACTACGGCTATCTGGCTTCCGAGCGCGATGTGGTCCCTGGTTTCAATTCGCTGGCCCACTTGGCGGTCACACCGAGCACGACCTCATGTTCGTTGCGGATGCGGCGCAAGGCGCGGCTGTTGGCGCCCGCCTGTTGGCGCATATACTCAAGGCGGCGCTGGCTCTGTGCCTGCACCGGCTCAAGATCGTCTCGCACCCGCCGGCCGAGAAATTCCCTGCGCGAATGGGCGCCGTGAGGGCGGGTCCCACGGAAGTTTCGGGAGGCGTCGGCGCGTACCGTGCCTATCTTCGACGTGGAGCAAGACGCGGGTCACGACGATAACTTCGTTGGGATGCGTCCCCGTGAAAGCCGACGTTCGCGCATCCGCCGCCGAGGGTTCCGCTAGAATCGCGCGGTTCGCGGCAACGTCCCCTACGCGCCCGAAGGTGATTTTCATGCGGCCCCTTTTGCATTTGCTGAGTATCGCCCTCCTGTTACCCGGCGTGATCCTGGCCACTGCTTTCATGATGCTCGGCAATGCCATTGCCACCTCGTCGTTGCTCGGCTTCTTCAAGGCGTTGCTGCAGATGGCGGTGTGGCTGATTCCGTGGGGACTGCTTGCCGCTTGCGCCGCACTGCTTCTCCTCGCACTGGCTGGCCTGAGCATCCGCTTTCGCTGGCTGGCAGGACTGTGCGTCGCAGCACTCGCCATCGGCAGCGCCACGACGGTTCTCGCGCTGACGATCACCCACGGCAATTTTTCGCCGAGTCAACTGGCATTTCTTGCTCCCGCATTTGCCTCTGCTCCAATCGGAGTCTGGCTTGGCGTGAGCGAGTGGCCGCGCAACGATGCCGTAGCGATGGCAAGCCAGTCGGACGTTGCCTAGCGATTTCCGCCATAGTCAACTGAAGTGGGCGATGCAAGAGTGGCAAGCTCACGTCCGCCCAACCCCGGCCAGCGAGTCTCGCCGTTGCAAAACATATTCGGCGCCATTGCTCACGCACAAGGGAGCTCCCGTGCAACTATCCGACATTCCTTTCGGCACGACCGATTGGTCGTGCCTCGAACGAACGCAACACGCGGGCGAGACCGGCGTCGCGTACTGGCGCACACGGCATTTTGGAAGCACGCGTGTCCGCATGGTCGAGTACACGCCGGGCTATTGCGCGGACCACTGGTGCAGCAAGGGACATATACTCTTGTGCATCGACGGCGAGCTCCTGACCGAACTTGAAGACGGCAGAACATTCACGCTCACACCAGGCATGAGCTACCAGGTCGCGGACAATGCCGAGCCACATCGCTCGCGCACAACGATCGGTGCCACTCTGTTCATCGTCGACTGAATTGACTATGGCCATCCAGCACACATGAATCCCGAAGCGCAACGCTCCCTCAGCAAAGTCCCGCAAGTCACCTTCGTCTTCTGGGTCACCAAGATCCTCGCCACGACCCTCGGCGAGACGGGCGGTGACGCCGTCTCGATGTCGATGGGCCTCGGCTATCTCGTCGGCACCGGCATCTTTGCCGCGATCTTCCTCTTCGCGGTGACCGCCCAGGTCTCGGCAAGGAAATTCCATCCGACCCTCTACTGGGTGACGATCATCGCGACGACGACGGTGGGAACGACGCTGGCGGATTTTGCTGACCGATCGCTCGGCATCGGCTACGCGGGGGGAACCATCATGCTGTCCGCGTGCCTTGCCGCGACGCTGGTACTCTGGCACCGCGTTCTCGGATCGGTCGCCGTCGACAGCGTGCATTCGCCGGCGGCCGAATCGTTCTACTGGGTCACCATCATGTTTTCGCAGACACTTGGAACCGCGCTGGGCGACTGGACCGCCGACGGAGCGGGGCTGGGTTACGGCGGCAGCGCAATCGTGTTCGGCACGATGCTCGCCCTGATTGCTGTTGCGTACTATCGAACGGCGATTTCGCGCACTGCCTTGTTCTGGGCGGCGTTCATCCTCACGCGTCCGCTCGGCGCCGTCGTCGGCGATTTCCTGGACAAACCCGTTGCCAACGGCGGACTGGAGCTGAGCCGCTACACCGCATCGGCGTGCCTTCTTGCGATGATCGCGTTGTGTATTTTCCTGTGGCCACAGAGCGCGGCAGAACGCGCGCACTGAGCGCATGCGCCGAATTGCGCCGCAGCTTCGTCTGCTCAGAGTGGACAACCGGAGCGCCGCTCGATCAGGGTGCGTCGAAGTGGTTTTCGACCATCTGCATGTTGACGGTATCGCGGCTGAAGTCGACGTCGTCACTCGGTGACATGGCGAAATGCGGCCCGTGCGGATCGTTCCAGCCGTCCGGCATGCCGCCCGCGCACCGGGTGAATAGGTGAGATGCGCGGAGTTCGCATTCAGGCGTCGTAGTCGACATAAGTGTGCACGTCGACGACGATAATTTTCTGCGGGTCAGACATCGGCTGACCCGGCCACCGTTGCCTGATCGAAATTGAATTACGCCATCTGCATGCCGACCGCGTTGGTACCGCACACGGTTGAATGCTCGAAGCCGTCGCTGAAAATTCGATCGAGCACGCGCATGGTCGTCGTCACAAGGCAAAGCCCGGCGCACAGCAGGAACCACGCCGACGTGCCCATTCGAGCCATCACGCGGGCAACCCTTGAATCACAGCGGATCCGTTCCCGCGCCGCGCGTTCGGCGTTGTGAAATGCGATGAACGGGAAGAACGGACGCTCGCCTCGCATGGGACCGTGAGCTGCGCCGGAGCATTGACGCCGTTGGCGCGGGAGCGGGCGTCGGTTGCCAGTGGCTCGATTCGCGCCGACGCGTGTAACCCAGCACGAATCTGAGCAGAGGAACCTGGCACTCCGCGAGCAGGCCGCGGGTCATCGTCGCGCGCACGAATTTGCAGGAGGAAAGGAACGCAAGCACGACAGCGCTGTCTGTTGGGTCGCGCTCGCCGATGATTCCATTTCGAACACGCATGACCTTGCTCCGAAGCAGGACCCCGCGGGCCCACGCCCAGATATACGGATTTTGGTATCGATTCCGGTCATCGCCTCGAATACGCGCCTCGGGCAGTGGATAGCTGCATTTCATCCGCGCCGCGTAAGGTCCGATCCACGCGCCGCAAGCGCGCCGGCGATGGCGTCGCCGAGCAGCTTCGTTGTCACCGGCTTGCGCAGCAGGATGTCCATGCCGGCATCGCGGATCAGGGTTTCCTCGTTGCCGACCGATCGCGCGGTCACTGCGATCAACGGCAAACCGACGGCATCGCGAGCGCGCAGCATGCGAGCCAGTTGCAGGCCATCAATGCCAGGCAGGTCGAGGTCGATCATGGCGACATCGAAGCCACCCTGCACCGTATCGTCAGGCCGGCTCTGCAATTGGGCCAGCGCGGCCAGTCCGTTGGGCGCGTGCGTGCTCCGGTGACCCAGTTGCGCCAGCAGGCCGACGATGACGTCGGCGACCGTGACGTCGTCCTCGACCAGCAAAATGTGCAGACTTGCAGCGGCCGGTACCACGCCGTTCGCTGCCGGCACCCGCATCGCACCGGCTTCTTCCGCAGCCACCGCGGGCAGCGGCAGTTCGACGACGAAGCTGCTGCCGAGGCCGAGGTTGCTCGCAACCTCGATGCGGCCGCCCATGAGCTGAGCGAGTTCACGACAGATCGCAAGGCCCAGGCCGCTGCCTCCGTACTGACGCGCAACGCCGTCGGCCTGTTCGAATCGCGCAAACAAACGCGTGCGCAGGGCATCGCTCATGCCCGGCCCGGTGTCGACGACGCGGAAGCGCAGTGCTCCATGCGCACCACGATCAAGGCCGAGCGTGACGCTTCCACGCTCGGTGAACTTGATCGCATTGCCGGCAAGGTTCAGCAGGATCTGCTTGACGCGCAGGGCATCGCCAATCGCACCCGGCGGAACGTCACTGGCGATGTCGAGGGTCATCTCCAGTCCCTTGCGTTGGGCCAGCGGCCGTTCCAGCGCGGCGACATCGCGCAACAATGCGGCCGGATCGAACAAGACCGATTCAAGCGCGAGCTTGCCCGCTTCGATGCGTGCGA
Source organism: Dokdonella sp. (assembly GCA_039915385.1). Taxonomy (GTDB): domain Bacteria; phylum Pseudomonadota; class Gammaproteobacteria; order Xanthomonadales; family Rhodanobacteraceae; genus Dokdonella_A. The sequence continues at coordinate 25,018 of JBDSNK010000079.1, read as the reverse complement.
GGTCGAGACTGTCGTTGACCACACGCAGCATGAGCTCGCCGGACTGGCGAATCGCGTTCGCATAGCCGCGTTGGCGCTCGTCCAGAGTCGTGCCTAGCAGCAGTTCGCTCATGCCGAGTACGCCCGTCATCGGTGTGCGGACTTCGTGTCCCATCGTCGCCAGAAACGTCGACTTCGCTTCGCTCAATTGCTCCACGCCGAGGCGGCGCTGCTCGGCGAGCGCCAGCGCGTGTCTGCGCCGCACGCGCACCCGATAAGCGCGCAGTGCCGAGATGGCAAGCAGCAACGCGGCGAGCGCGTACACCGCGTACGCCAGTGGCGTGTTCCACGGCGCACGCGCGACATGGACTCGCAACGGCGCCATCAGCTCGCTCATTACGCCGTCCGCGTTCGCGGCGCGCACATGCAGTTGATACCTGCCCGGTGGAAGTTGCGAATAGATGCGTTCGCCGCGCGGCGCGGCCACCCATTCGCGATCGAATCCATCCAGCTTGAAATGATAGCGGTTGGATGCCGGATTTGCGTAGGCCAGCGCGCGCACTTCGATCCTGAAATCGAGATCGCCGTGTTCCAGCTCGATCGCGCGGGCATCGTCGAGTTGCAGGGTCGCCGCGCCGCGGCGCACGCTCAGGCCCGTGATGTGCAGCAGGGGCGGCGGCGTTGCAAGTTCAAGCGTGGCGGGATCGAAAGCCACAGCGCCGCCTAGCGTCCCCGCGTATAGCGTTCCATCCAGCCCGGCGACGAGTGCGCCGGGTTGGAACTCCTGGCTTGGCAAACCGTCGCGTGCATCGAAGCGGCGCACGGCCTTCGTCGTCGCATCGACACGCCACAAGCCGCGCGGCGAGGTCACCCAGACAATGCCGTCGGAGGATACCGCGAGCGCGTCAGCATTGAAGGTCGGCCAGCCATTGCTGCCATCGAAGCGCTGTTGCAGTCGCGCATCGCCGGCATCGACGCGGTAGCGTTCGAGTGCGCCGAGCCGGTGCGTCCACAAATCGCCATCCGCGGCGAATGAGAGCGCTCTGATCGACTCGCGCGGAATGCCTCCCACTTTCACGAAACGGTCCTGTACGGGGTCATAGCGCTCGACGCCGCTGGCCGTGCCAAGCCAGGGCACGCCGTGGGCGTCCAGCACGAGCACAGCCACATCGGCGTCGCCAAGCGTGTTCGCCGCCGGGGTGTAGCGACGCAGCACGCGCGGCGGATCGCTCGCGACATGCGCGACGCCGCCGCCATGCGCGCTGACCCAAAGGCTGCCGTCCGCCGCGCGCGCAAGATTGTCGACATAGCCCGTGGGTAGCGCGTCGGTGCGCGTCAGGTCGACCGGCAGGTCGATCGAATCGAGCGTCTTCAGCGAGTAGCGGCGCAGACCAAAGGTTTGGAAACCCACCCAGATGTGGTCGTTCGCATCGGGCAACACGGCAGTCAGTCGCGACCCTGCGATATGCAGTCGGTCGCCCCAGCGCTCGATCTTTCCGTCGAGCCGACTGATGCGATCCAATCCGTCACTGCCGCTCGCCACCCAGATTGCGCGCGTCGCGTCGACGCCCAGCGCCCGCACGCGCGAGCGGGTCAGGCTCACGTTGTCGCCCGGAACATGACGAAACGCGGCGAAGTTGCGCCAGTGCGGCGGCAGGCGCGCGATACCCCCGTCGAACAGCGCGAACCAGACGCTACCTTCGGCATCAGCGCGCACATCCATCGTGTGCACGCCCGGATAGGCGCCAGGCGCGGATTCGTCGGCGTTGTAGCGTTGCAGGCCATGTGCGTCGTAGCGCGCCAGTCCGCTCAGCAAGCCCAGCCAGAGACTGTCGTCGGATGGGTCGCGCGCCAACGCTGACACCTGCAGTGTTGGCGTCGATGCGGCGACCTCCTGCTGGTAGCGGAGGTCCGCATCGATGCGAAACAGGCCCTTGCGCGTGCCGACGAGCATGCTGCCGTCGGACTCCTGCAGAAAACTCATCACGATCGACGGACCTGGGCGTTGCGCGAGAATCAGCACGTCGACATGCACAATGTGGCCGGCGGCTTCGCGCACGTCGAGGCCCTCGTCGGTGCCGATCCACAGCCGGTCGCGCGCACCTGCGTACAGCGCGTAGACCGTGCTCGAACGCAGGCTCGCCGGATCTTCGGCATCGTGATCGACATGCAGGAAGCTGCCGTCGGCCTCGAGCCGATTGAGCCCACCCAGATACGTGCCGACCCAGAGCGCACCGGACGCGTCCTGGGCGAGTGAAAACAGGTCGTTGCTACCGAGCGTGCCCAGATCGTTTGGCCGATGCGACCAGTGCTTGAACGTTTTGCCGTCGGCTTCGAGCCGGTTAAGTCCCGATGCTTCGCCGCCGCACCACAAGCGTCCTTCGCGATCGATGAGCACGGCGGAGACATCGTTGGAAGCCAGTGAACCCGGTTCGGTCGGGTCGTGGCGAAACGTGCGAAAGTCGATGCCGTCGTAACGTGTGAGTCCGTCCTGCGTGCCGATCCAGACGAAGCCGTCGCGATCCTGCACGGTCTTGTAGGCGACACTCGAAGGCAATCCATCCGCAACGCCCAGAGGCACAAACTGCGGTGGCGCCGGCGGCGGTGCGGCATGGGCGACGATGAGCCATGCGAACAACGGCATTGCGAGCAGTCTGCGCATGATGTCCTCCCTTGCGCGGATACTGCCATGCACGCGCCTGCATAGTGTAGGAGTGTCTTTGGCCGAGAAGCTGCGGACACCATCCCCACCCAACCCTCCCCTTGAAGGGGAGGGCTGGAGCGCACCTTCTTGAAGTCCTCCCCTGCAAGGGGAGGATTCGGGTGGGGATGGTGTTTCCCGTCGCCGCAAAAGGTCGCTACCGAAGCTGCCACGCGACGGCCATGCCGAAAAACGCCGCGCGCCGCTAGAATCGCCCCATGCCGCAACCGCGCCTGCCGTTACGCCTGATCTTTCTTGCCGCGCTCGTGCTGGGGGCGGCACTGCTGCTCGGCCTCGTCGTGACGACGTTGAACAACCTGCTCGAGTTCTACCAACGCCTGGCTGCCCTGCCCCTCTGGTTGCGCGCGCCGCTGATCGTCGCGGCTGCTTGCGCGCTGGGCACAGTCGGCTGGTTGCTGTGGCGTCTCGCACGCCCAACCAGGAAGACCTCGCTGATCTCGACACCGCCGTTGTCGCGTGCCGATGTCGATGTGCGCATCGATGCGCTGCGCGATCGCCAGGTCGAGACAGCCGCGCTTGAAGCTGAACTCGGCGAACTCGATCGGCGGCGACTGAGCGGCGAACTCTACGTCGCCTTGTTCGGTGAAATCTCGACCGGCAAGTCCAGCCTGATCCGCGCGCTCGCGCCGCACGCGGCAGCCGAGATCGACGTGCGCGGCGGCACCACGCGGCAGGTCGCGCATCATCGCGGAACGTTGCCGGATGGACGCGAGCTGATCCTCGCCGATGTCCCCGGCAGCGGCGAAGTCGACGGTGCGATCCACGAACAACTCGCGCGCGACGAAGCCTTGCGTGCGCATGCCGTTGTCTATCTCACGGCGGCAGACCTCACGCGCGCGCAGGACGCCGAGATCGGCTGGCTCGCAGGCTTTCGCAAGCCGCTGTTGCTGGTGCTTAACAAGTCGGATCTGTACGACGACGCAGAGCGCACTGCACTGCTGCAGCGATTTGATCAGCGCTATGCCGGGCGCGCGCACGCGATCGTTCCGATCAGCGCGGGCGGCAGTGAGCGCTATGAACGCACGCTCGCCGACGGACGGCGTGAACGCGTCGAGCGCGAACGCACGCCGGAAATCACGCCGCTGCTGGATGCATTGGTGCAGGTGACGTCGAGCGGCAGCAGCGGGCTCGAACCCGCGCGCGAAGCCGCTGTGCTCGCCGAAGTCGGCCGCCGCGGCGACGAACTCGCGCGTGCCACCGCGCTGCGCGAATCCGAGGCGACCGTGGCGAAGTACACGCGCCGTGCGGTCGTCGGAGCGCTGGCCGCGGTCGCGCCCGGTAGCGACATCCTGATCCAGGGCGCGCTGGGCACCGCGCTCGTGCGCGAACTTGCGCGCATCCATGGCGTGGCCGTGCGTGAACTCGACGTCGAAGCCTTGCTCGCGCGCGTCGGCATGACCGTGCGCAACACGACCGCGCTGGTGCTCGCGATTGCGGGCAATGCAATGAAGGCCTTCCCGGGACTGGGCACACTCGGCGGCGGCGTGCTGCACGCGATCGCCTATGGTCTCGTGTTCGACAGTCTCGGACACGCGCTGGCCGACACGCTGGCTGAACGCTCGTCGCTCGATGCCGCCGATGTCGAAACGCGCGTGCGCGCCCTGCTCGCGCAGCCGGCGCGTGACCGCCTTGAGCGCGTCGCGCGCGTCGCGCTCGATGCCAGCCGAAACGGCGCACGCGAAGACGACGATAAGTGACCCGATCGGGAAACACTGTTCACGTGGCGATGCTGGCGCGATCGATGGGTTTTTGCCAAGCTGCCGGCATGCCTAATGCAACCGCTCCTGCAAGCCCGCGCGCTCGGCGCGACCTTCGTTGCCGCAACGCGCTCGTGGCAGCAAGCTGCTGTATGGCAGCCCTGCTGCCCCTGCTCGCTGCAGCCGCGCCTGAAACCTGGCGCTTCGATCCGGTGCATACGCAGGTCTGGTTCAGTGGCGATCATCAGAAGTTCTCCCACCCGCTTGGTCGCCTGCGCATCAAGCAAGGCTGGTTCCAGTTCGATGCCAAGGACTGGAGCGCGAGCCGCATCGACGTCGTCATCGACATGAGCTCGGTCGACATGGGCGATGCGAAATGGAGTGAGACAGTGAAGTCGGGTCCATGGCTCGATGCGGCGCGCTGGCCGACTGCGCACTTCAGCAGCCGCAGCGTGGAGCAGAAGGACGCGACGCATGGCTTGATCCATGGAGATCTCGCGTTCCGTGGCGAAACCAAACCCGTCGACGTCGCATTCACCCTCAACCGGATCGCCAATGATCCGTATGCGTTCAAACAGAAAGCCGGTTTCTCGGCAAGCGCAACCCTGCATCGCTTCGACTTCGGCATGACGCGCTTCAAGGATGTCGTCGGCGACGACATCGAACTGCGCTTCGAGATCGAAGGCATCCGCGACGACACCGCGGCAACAGCCGAACCCGAGGGCCATTGAGATGGCATTGAAAAGCGATGCGATGCATTGGGGTAGCGTGGCCAAACTGTTTCACTGGACCGTGGTGCTGCTGATCCTGGTGCAGGGAACGATCGGTCTGATCATGGTCGAGCTGCCGAAGAAGCCGAACGTGATCCCTGTCTATACCTTGCACAAGTCGATCGGGCTCACGATCTTCGCACTCGCGCTGCTGCGCCTGCTGTGGCGTGCATTCGATCGACGGCCCGAGGAACCGGCTTCGATGCCACGCGCGCAGGTCGTCGGCGCGCGCATCGGACATGCGCTGTTGTACACGCTGCTGTTTGCGCTACCGCTGTCGGGCTGGCTGTTCGATTCCTCGTCGAGCCTGCGACCGCTGTTCTGGTGGGGACTGGTGCAGATACCCAGTCTTACCGGCGGCAAGGACGACGCGATCAAGGCATGGGCCGAACCGGCGCACGAATGGCTGTTCTGGCTGCTGATCGTGGTCGCCGCGGGTCATGCGGCTGCGGCACTCGTTCATCATTTCCACAACCGCGATGACGTGTTGCGCCGTATGCTGCCTGGTCGCCGCGCCGCGTCTGATCGCAGCCCCTGAATCCACGTTCCTGCAAGGAGTACGTTCCATGTTGCGTCCCCTGATCCTCGCTTCCCTGCTTCTCCCGGCAAGCGCGTTTGCACGTGACTGGCAGGTCGACGCAGCGAAGAGTTCGCTCACCTTCAAGGGCAGCTACCAGAAGGAAGCGTTCAACGGTTCGTTCAAGAAATTCGAATCGGTTATCGCTTACGACGCGACCGACCTGTCGAAATCGAAATTCGATGTGACAGTCGATCTCGCCAGCGCCGACACCGGCAATGGCGATCGCGACGATTCGCTCAAGGGCAGCGATTTCTTCGCCACCGCGAAATTTTCGAAAGCGCACTTCGTGACCGCGTCGTTCGAGAAGGCGGCCGACGGCAGCGTCGAGGCGAAAGGCAGCCTGACGATCCGTGACCAGAGCAAGCCCATCGTCCTCAAGGTGAAATTCGATGAGAGCGGAAACGCGGCGACGCTCGATGTCGACACAACACTCAAGCGCGCCGACTTCGGACTTGGCAATGGCAGCGATTGGTCGGACGTCGGTGCCGACGTGCCCGTTCATGGGCATCTCGCGCTGACTGCCAAATAGTCGTGTAGGAGCGGCTTCAGCCGCGATGCTCTTTCGCTGTCGAACCCCATACCAACCAACCCTCTCCTTGAAGGAAGGGGTACAAGCATCGCGGCTGAAGCCGCTCCTACGGCAAAATCTATTGCTGCATGAACAGTCCCGATTCGCTCTGGCAACGACTTCGCGCACGCTTCTCGCGCGCAGGTGAGCCGGCGCGCGAGACGACGACTGCCGGGGGCGATGCACACAACGCACAGGCGACCGAAAGCCTGCGCACCCTGCTCGACGATCCGCAGATTCCCGGTTCGATCCGTAGCGGTCTTGCGGCGGAATTTGCGCGCCTCGAAGCGATGCTCGGCAAGCTCGAACGTGGCGAACTGCATATCGCTGTGTTCGGCCGTGTCAGCGTCGGCAAGTCTGCGCTCGCAAACGCGTTGCTCGGCGAGGATGCGTTTGCGGTCGGCGTATTGCACGGCACGACGCGCGAAGCGCACCAACGCAGCTGGCGTGAAGTCGCCGGCAGCGGCGTGCACCTGATCGACACACCCGGCATCGACGAACTGGATGGCGAGGCACGCGAGAAACTCGCGATCGAAGTCGCCGGCGTCAGCGATCTGGTGATCTTCGTCGTCGACGGTGACATGACCCAGCGCGAGCGCGATGCACTGCAGTTGCTCGCACGCACGGAGCGCCCGCTGCTGCTCGCGCTGAACAAGGCTGATCGCTACGGTGACGACGAGCGCGAGCGGCTGCTCGAACGCCTGCGCGAACACGCTGCAGGTATCGTGCGCGCAGACGATGTGGTGGCGATCAGCGCGCAACCGGCGCCGATGAAACGCCTGCGCGTGGACGCCGCCGGCATCGAACATGCGGAACTCGTCGAACGCATGCCCGACCTCGATGCGTTGCGCGAACGCGTCACAGCGGTGGTCGAACGCGAAGGCAAGACGCTCGCCGCACTCAATGCGAGCCTGTTCGCCGGCCGCCTGTCCGATCAGGTCGGCGCGCGCATTGCCGAGGCACGCCGCGAACTCGCGGCCACGGTGATCCAGCAGTACTGCATCGCCAAGAGCCTCGCCGTTGCGCTCAATCCGATCCCGGTCGCCGACCTGCTTGCCGCTGGCGCGCTCGACGCGGCTCTCGTCATGCACCTTGGTCGCGTCTACGGACTGCCATTGACGAAAACGGAAGCCGGCACGCTGATCGCCGTGATCTCGGCGCAACTGGCCGCGTTGATGGGCGCGATCTGGGGCGTGCATCTCGTCGCCTCCGCACTGAAGGGCCTCAGCGCCGGAATGTCGACCATCGTCACCGCCGGCGCGCAAGGCGCACTCGCGTGGTACGCAACCGAACTGGTCGGTCGTGCCGCAGAGAAATACCTGATCGCCGGCAAATCCTGGGGCGAGAAAGGACCCAAGCGCGTGGTCACCGAGATCGTCGAAAGCCTTGATCGCGATTCGATCCTGCGCGAGGCGCGGGTCGAGATTCTCAAGCGTCTGCGCAAATAGCCCCCTCGCACGGAATGCACGCAACCTCCCGCCGATGTCGATGTCGATGTCGCGCCCGGAATTTCGGTTGTCGCGGCGAACGACCACACCACCGCCCTGACGTATTCGTCATGCAGGCGCCCGCTCGCACTGAACTGTGGCGCGCGTCACCGCTGATCCAATTTTTTTGCATATTTCATGTTGCGGCCGCCGGCCGAGCGGATGACGACGGCTGCGCGGCCGCTGACGGCTGGTCTGGCTGCGCATCGAATCTGCCGTCCTCGCAGGCTGCCCGCCTCAACGGCGATGACGCGCCATGTCGTAGATCGCTTCAATTCTTCGTTCTGCGTGGCTGTACCCCCGAGCGCGTGGGGCGCATCGGAGGAGAAATCATTTGGCGAAGACTTTCACGCACGTCGCATTTGCCGGCGTTTTCGCCGCGATCACGTCCGTGGCCATGGCGGCGGATGGGGATCTCGACACGAGCTTCGGCATCGGCGGCCTTGGTGCCACCGGTGTCGTCACCGGATCGGGCACCGACAACGGCTGCAGGCCCGTGGTTCAGGTGGATGGCAAGGTCGTGATCTGCGGGACGCGATCAGTGAATGGTTCGTCCGGCTCGGATTTCTTCGTCGCCCGTTTCAACGCGAATGGCACGCTCGATACGAGTTTCAGCTTCGATGGTCTGGTCACGATCGATTTCGACAACGGTGCCGGCAGTGACACAGCGGCAGGCGTGGCGCTTCAGGCCGACGGCAAGATCGTCGTCGCGGGTACCACCCAGGACAGTCAAGGCAACGCAGACTTTGCCGTGGCAATGCTCAGTCCCGATGGTTCGCTCGACCCAGCGTTCGGCGCGGGCACGGGCAAGACAACCGTCGCATTCGATTTGAACGGCGGCGTCGGCAGCGACGTCTGCAATGCGGTCGTCGTCCAGTCGGACGGGAAGATCGTCATCGCCGGCGGCGCGCAGACGGAAACCGCCAATGTGTTTGCACTCGCGCGACTCTTGCCGGATGGTACGCGCGACTCCGCCTTCAATCTCAACGGCAAGGTGACGCTGGGTTTCGGCATTTCCGGCCTTGCCAGCGAAGCGGCCTATGCCACCACCGTAGCGATCGACGACAGTGGCCGCATAGTCGTCTCGGGGACGGACGGCTACAACGATGGTGTCCACACGATCAACGAATTCGCCGTGGCACGGATACTGGCGAACGGCATACCGGATGCGAATTTTCACGCCAATGGGCGCACCACGATTGCCTTCGACCCGGGCAATGGCATCAGTGCAGCACTCAACCTCGGCATGACGATTCAGCGCGACGGACGCATCGTGCTGGTCGGCGCTTCGAACAGTTCCGCATCGGCGACATCGAACTACGACATCGCTGTCGCGCGTCTGCAACCCGATGGCTCGCTGGATGCGGGATTTGGGTTCGCGGGCAGGACGCAGATCCCGTTCGATCTCGTGCCCGCCGCGTTCGACGCAGGCTTTGCCGTCGCGCAGGAAAGCAACGGCCGCCTGCTGATTGCCGGCACGTCGCTTCTCAGCACAACCATTGAAGTCGGCACCATCGTGCGATTGACGGCGAATGGCACGCTGGACGCCGCGTTCGGCGCTCTCGGCAAGCGGACCTACAATTTCTCCACCGCCTCGCCGCCGGAACAGGCATTTACCGGAGTTGCGTTCCAGGGCACGCAAATCATCATGGCCGGCTTCGTCGGGGTCAACGGAGGCTTCGACAACGTCATCGTACGGCTCGCCAACGACCTGATCTTCGCCGACGGCTTCTGATAGTCAGCGTTTGGATTCGCGACCGAACTCAGTGTCCAGCGCGCGATTGCGCCGCATCAGCATCGGTGCAAGCTGCGACGGTGGCTGCGGCGAAAATGCTGGGCTCCGCACGCCGCCGTTGCGAGGCCTGTTCCCGCGCGGCGACGACGCGCTTCGCCAGCTGACGGGAAGCACCCGACCCTGCGATGATGCAAAGCCAACAGGCTGCGCGCGGTGCGCACCCTGGTTCACGCGAAGCCGCGCCGCGGCGCGCACGAGCCGTTCAAGGAGTCCTGCATGTCCGATCACCCTACCCTGCGCCGCGACGTCGGCCCCTTTGCGTTGATGCTCACCGGCCTCGGCTCGATCATCGGCTCCGGCTGGCTGTTCGGCGCCTGGCGCGCAGCGGGCCTCGCCGGACCGGATGCGGTGTGGGCGTGGGTCATCGGTGCCGCGATCATCACGACCATCGCACTAACCTATGCAGAGCTTGGCGCGATGTTCCCCGAATCGGGCGGCATGGTGCGCTACAGCCATTACTCGCACGGTTCACTGGTCGGCTTCATCGGTGCATGGGCCAACTGGATCGCGATCGTCTCGGTGATTCCGGTGGAAGCCGAAGCCTCGGTGCAATACATGGCGTCATGGCCGTGGAAGTGGGCGCAGGACATGTACGTGCACATGCCGGATGGTCACGGCGAACTCACCGTAATCGGACTCTCGATCGCCGCTGTGCTCGTCATCATCTATTTCCTGATCAACTTCTGGAGCGTGAAACTGTTCGCGCATTCCAATAGCGCGATCACCGTGTTCAAGCTCGTGGTGCCGGCGATGACGGGCATCGCGCTGATAGCGAGCGGATTCCACACCGGCAATTTTTCGGTTGGCATTCATGGCGAAGCGCACGTGATGGATTTCGCGGCCGTTCTTACCGCGGTCGCCACCGCCGGCATTGTTTTCAGCTTCAACGGTTTCCAGAGCCCGGTGAATCTCGCCGGCGAAGCGCGCAATCCCGGCAAGAGCATTCCATTCGCGGTGCTCGGCTCGATCGCATTGGCAACCATCGTCTACGTGATCCTGCAGGTTGCGTACATCGGTTCGGTGCCACCTGAGATGCTGGCAAAATCCGGCTGGCACGGCATCGATTTCCGTTCGCCGTTCGCGGAACTTGCGCTTATCGTCAACCTGCACTGGCTCGCGATGCTGCTCTACATCGATGCGTTCATAAGCCCGAGCGGCACCGGCATCACCTACACCGCGACGACCTCGCGCATGATTTACGGCATGGAGCGCAACGGCACCTTGCCGCGCGTACTCGGCCGCCTGCATCCGCTCTACGGCGTGCCGCGTCCGGCGATGTGGCTGAACCTCGCGGTTTCGTTCCTGTTCCTGTTCTTTTTCCGCGGCTGGGGCACGCTCGCCGCGGTGATTTCGGTCGCGACGATCATCTCGTATCTCACTGGCCCGGTCAGCGTGATGACTCTCCGTCGCACCGCGCCGGACCTGCATCGTCCGTTCCGATTGACTGGCTTGCCCGTACTCGCCGGCATCGCGTTCGTGATGGCGACGGAGTTGCTGTATTGGGCCAAGTGGCCGTTGACCGGCGAAATCATCCTGCTCATGGTGGTCGCGCTGCCGGTGTACTTCTACTATCAGACATTCGCTGACGATTTCTTCAAGCCATTCGAGCGGACCATATTGATCTTGGCAAGTATCGCTCCGGCACTGTTGCTCGTTGCGCTTGCAGCCGCTTTCTATATATACGCACCACTAAGCTCCGATATAGCCGTTCCATTTTTGTTGGCCGGTTTGGCTTACGCATGGGCAATGTTTGCCATCGTGATTCCGTTTTTCAGACTGCGCAGCGATCCGTCGGCCATGAATGCGTTCAAACCGCATATTCGCGGAGCCTGGTGGCTAATGCTTTATCTGCCGACGCTCGCATTCGTTTCCTGGGCCGGCAGTTCGAAGTTCGGCGGCAAGGACTATCTGACCTGGGGCTGGGATCTCGCCGTAGTTGCCGCGGTCGGCATCGTGTTCTACATCTGGGGCGTGAAGTCGGGTTGGCGCACCCCTTCGGTCGAGGCTGCGCATGGCGAAGTGCCCGAACTGACGCCAAAGCCCATTGGCGTGATGCCCGAGGCGCTGGCGCGCGCCGACCGCTGAGAAAGTCGGAATCCTTCGAGCGGGACTGTGCACGTCCCGTTCGAAGCGCGAGCCGCGAATGCGGCATCAGCTTTAACAGGAGAGAGACGATGAGCGAACAGAATTCCGCCAACAACCGCGTCGTCTGGTGCGACATCCCGGTCGCGGATATCGAACGCGCAATGACGTTCTATCGCGCAGTGCTCGCGATCAAGGTCGATCGCATGGACTTCGACGGCATGTCGTTTGCGATCCTCGAACACGAGAAAGGCAACGGCGGCTGCCTGATTCCGCATGCGGGGTATACCGGCTGTACTGACGGACCGCTGATCTACCTCAACGTCGACGGGCGCATCCGCGCTGCGGTGGCGCAGGTTGAACAACTCGGCGGCAAGGTGATCGAGGCAATCCATCCCATTGGTCCGCATGGCATCCGCGCGATCGTGCTCGACAGCGAAGGCACGCGCGTTGCGTTGCATTCGACGGTGGATGCGTAGGCGTCGAGCAGCAAATCTAACGCCGTGCATGTACGGGCAAGTCAAAACTCGCCGCCATCGTGATGCGTGGCGCTGCCTCACCAGGCTGTCTGCTGCAGATACGTTTGCCGTGCAGCACGCGGCCACGCCGGCTGACGCGCCGTTGCGTTCAGCGCGGCTGATTGCGCGCTATCCGAGTATTTTCCCAATGATCGGCTGGAGTAACGCGTCGTACCAATCGCGCATTCCAGGCTGCAGGGCGAGCATGACGGCCAATGCGACAACCAGCACCGGCGCGATCATGTACGTGAGCATCATCGCGCCGAAATGGATCTTCTGATCGGAACGACAGAACGCTTGGGATAGCTGCTCGTCGCGTTCCAGGCGCAGCACCGACACCTGGATCAGGAAGACGCTGACCACCGCCATGCCGAGGTTGAAAGCAAGGTAGAAGGCCTGCGCGGGCACGGGCGAGGCATAGATCATCAGCACGGACTGCACCGGAATCCATACCGCGAGAAACTGCATGTCGCGCATCAGTGAAATCTCGGTACCACAGAATTGACGAATCCGGCGCAGGGGTCCCAGACCTGGTGTTTGCGGCAGGTCCACCAAGGGCATGTCGTCGGCTTCGGCCATGTATGGCGTTCCGTAGATCGGCAGCCGCGCGTGACCTACCCATTCCTGGCGGATCAAGTCCCCAACCTTGCCGACGAGCAGTTCGGCCTTGCGTGCGCGTACACGCGCCAATGCGGCGAAACCGAATGTGAACGCGAAGATGCCGCCAAGTGTGTTGAGGAAAATCGAGATCTCGACGACCCAGCGGCATCCCTCGTTGTCGTACCCTGTGGTGAACGCATGCTCGAAGCAGAACACCCCATGCATGGCCAGCACCCAGGCGCTCAATAGCCCAAGAACAGCCTGCGCTGGCTGGTACGCCAAGCCCGTGAGGTCGGCAGGCAGCGCGCTGCCTGTTGTGCTCCAGGCTAGCATTCGCCGCCGCACACGCCACGCCCGCCAAAACGACGCAATCAACAATGCCCATGAAGCCGCGAAGAGCACCAGAGCGCAGAGCCAGCTGAGGCCGCTCGCCGGGTTGGCCGCCGCGTACTCTGCGATCACCACGATCCCCGAGATCGCCATCATCGCTCCGATCGCCATGGCGACTGTCGCGATCATCCCGCCGTATCGGGCAATCCCGTTTGCAGTTGCCACCATTCCTCCTTCCTCATCTTCGCGACCACCGTTCGCTATGCCCACGCGTTATTGTCGCGGGCCCGTCCGAACAACAATACCCGAAACATGAATGCAAGCCACACCACGGCGAACGTCACAATTCCATACCTCGAATGGCGGATCAGGAGGCCCTTTTCCGATTCGTCGATTCTCTCGAAGCCGCTGCGGGTAACACGATAGACCGTGGAATTCTGTGTGGCGCACCAGCCCGCGCTGTGCATCGCGCAGCGCATGGCGGCGTAGTAGGTGACGCTGCCGTCCGCAGCAAAGTCCCGCATTTCCCGTGAGCCTTCTTTCGAACTTGGCGACGACGCGTTGCTGATATGTACTTCGCTGGGGCAACTGTCGCTGTCATTCGCAGTGTGCTTCCACACTTCATCGAGGCGTACCGGAACCCGCAATGGCGCCGTACCAATGACCAGTGCGCCGCGGGTGGCATCGATGAAATCCGGGTGATACAACAAGCTGTCGGCTTCGATGAAAATCAATTGTGCCCCTGGATGAAAACGCCGTGCCGCACGCGCCATATAGAGTTTGTCGCGTACATCCGTGGCGATGATCGTGATGGTGTCGGGCCTTTCAAGGCCACCAAGCGTCGAGTCGAGCTGCAACTCAAGTGAACGCGACGTCGTTTGTGCCATTTGTGGCGGCAACTCGCTGCCGCTGTCGAGGTCGAGCGCCAATTCACTGCCCCCGCGCATCAGGCTCGCGATATTGTTCGTGGCATATCCCTTGTCGGGTGGCGTGGACTGCACGGCCAGCTCCCGTACATTTGGAGGGAAATAGTGTTTGGCGATGTGGCGGTCTCGAAAGTTGGAAAGCGAATCGGCAAACCCTTTGCCCCATGTGCTGTCCTCGACCAACAGCTCGTGCTGAGCCGATGACGGAAAGGACTGCGTCCAATCGTGCCATTTCGAGACGGCGCTGGAATCAGGCGCCGCAATGTAGGCGGCGCCGACAATCTGAGCTTGCGCATACGGAGTCGACGCCTTGAAATTCCGGGCCTGCAACGCCTGCCACACGTCGCCGAAGAAATTGAGCCGTAATGCATAGAGACGGCCTGGAATACTTTCGTCCTCAAACGCGAACGGCCGCCGATCCGGTGAGGCGAACGCAAGCGCGTTCGAATCGGCAGTTGCCGAGGGCACGATGAGTTTGATTTTTTGAATGCCAAATACACCAAGCGCCGGAATCAGCGCGCGCAACGAAGAGAACGAACTTGAATAAGCCGGTCCGACCATATCCAGCTTGCGATCCTTGAAAGCAAGTTCGTCATCCGTGCACTCGTGGTTGCGCTGGTTCCCAATCTCGTTCTGGATAGCGTAGTAAGCAGCATCCTTTGCCGGGTCCAGTGCTACTCCTTGCGACATGCGATCGGCGACCAGCAACACGGCTACGACGCAGGTTCGAGCGGCGCACGTCGACCGCACCGGCGGATAGAGATCACGCCACTGGTCCCGGCGGAAGGTGATGATTCCAAAGTCATTGCGCGGCTTGCTCCGGCACGCCCGGATGCATGCGGACTTGCAGGACTCCCGCTGCGTCTCTGGGCCTGCCTGCGTGCATTGCGGGACGTTCCTGCAGGACTTGCTCTGACATACAGCAGCGTGTGCGGAGTCGCATGAGTCCTTTTTCGCGTCCGACCCTGGAGCCGGCTCGCATGGCGTTTCGTCGCTGTCGCCCGGTCTCCGCAGCCCGGGATCATCGCCAGCGTCGCCCTTCCACGGAAAGTAGTAGCGGTCGAAGAGATAGTTCTCGTCCGCAAACGCGGCGACAATCGCGTCGCTGGTGAGGTCGAACGTACGACGGTTGCGCGGGATTCGCGGGTCCGGGACCGTCGCGAGCACAAAACGAATCTCTGCACCGTCTTCATAGTATCGCGCGAGAGGACCATCCAGCACGATCTGTTTTGCGGCTTTGCCGATCGGCGTCTTGGTAGGGTCGGAAGTCTTTGCCGCGAGGGTGTCCACGAGGTCGCGGACAAGCTTCGCATCCAGGCTCTTTGACTCCGAGATGTTGCGCATCGCCAACGCCAGGTCGGCAACGACCACCGCATTGACACCAGCGCCGGCAGGCAGGCCCTGCTTTATCTTGCCGAGCGCCGCAAGTGCGCTCGCATTGTTCTTTGCCGTATCGGCGTTGCTGCGGGCCATATCGTCAGCCAACGCATTTGTCCTTTCGATCGCTTGCCAATGCGCATAGCAACTGCTGCCGGGATCGCAGCGCTCACCCTCTTCGGCTTGTTGCGCGGAGACTCGCGCCGACAGGACACAGGCGAGCAGCAGGATCCATGCATGGCGGCGCGACGAACTCTGCACGCAACCGACATCGCCCCTGCGCGGGACGCGATGCGTAGATGAGCTGGTTTCACTCTGTTCCATGGGAACGGTACGGCGGCGGAGAGCAGTAATCTGCAACCAGCTTGAATGCGGCTAGGACAGCTTTGCTCTTCGTTGGAGGAACCTTCAACGACGAACAAAACTTCGGTTGTGCGGTCGTGATTTTCAGGCTTTGCGTTCGGCCGTTGTCTATATTGCGCAACAACCAAGTCGATGTGCGCGGCTCCGATGAAGCGGAAAACGTCAGTCGAGTCTGCCCGGGCGTCTCGCTGTTAGCGGACTGCACATCGCTACCATCCGCGGGTCCCAGGAGATCGGCACGCACGTCGCCAAGAAACCCGAGTTCGAGTTTGCCGCCCATGGGAATTGTCGCACTCAGCATGCGCGATGCCCGCTCCTCTTTCGTGGGAAGCCGGAACTGACAGGAGGAACTTGTAGACAGCGCGTCGTAGGCTACCGCCACCTCACCAATCCACGCGCCACGTGGGTCTCTACTCTCTTGGGCCTTTGCATCGGCAAGTGAGACTCTGTGCTCTTCGGCCTGCGCATATGTAAGCAGGTAATCAAAAGCGCTCGGTAAGCCAGCATACGTCTGGCGCAACTGTGCTGGCACATCGCTGCCCGTGCGCTGGTCGAGATAGGCAATCTGCTCCACTGCGTGCATCGTGCTGGCCAAATCGCGTGCGAGGCCATCGTCTTTCGGCAACTCGTCGAACTGCGCCCGTGGCATCCCTTCTCCGTCCAACCGCAGTTTTTGCAACGCGCTCGCCTTCAGCACAGCACATTCAAGCGCGTTGGCGGCGAGCACGGAGACCGCCGTCTTGCGATCGGCAGCACCGATGAAGTCGGCAAACCGCTTGCGGAAGTCACTTTTTAGACTGCGCTGCGGACAATTTTTTACACGTTTGTCGCCGCGATCAACGTTCCCATCGTTTGATCCCGTATGCCCAAGAAATTCGTCGCGTTCTTTGCAGGCGGCCTCTGCCTTGCATTCAAGACCACCTATGCATGCACTGGCGGCCTCTTCCGCTGCAATCGCAGGCATCGCGGCAAGCAGCAAAACGATGCCGCACAGCAGCCTTGAAGGCATTCGCGTAGACCCTTTCAATCGCTGCCGAACCATCCTTCGTACCTCGCCTGGTGTGTGTCGCGCATGAATGAGCGTTTCATCTCAACGAGTCGTTTGTCCGCCCCGCTGGCCTTGAGGGCCGTTGCGTAGCGATGCCCCGGACCGGCGAGGAACGCGGTCAATCGTTGTGCGAAGTCGCCGTCGCTGGCACGCGCATCAAGGGCGGCGCCCTGCGTCGAGACGCCGTTCGGTGCGGTCTGCGGCGCGCGCCGGTTCGGATCGCGTGGCGGCCATGTGGCGCCGCCGAGTGCGCGATTGCGCAATTGGGGGGAATCGCGATGGTCGGCGGAGTGCGAGTCCACCACCCGGCACAACGGATTGTGGATCGCGTGGCGCGGCGTACCGTCGACATCGAAAATCAGGGTGCTGCCGCCGAGCTCGAGCGCGGAACGTGCAGCGCTCTTGCGCGGAACGCTTTGTATCACCTGCACGACGTATTCCTCGCGCAGGTTGCGCTGTGGGCCGCCGCGACGCGCGAGGTCCGCCGAAAGCACCACCGTTTCGACATCGATCACGTGCTCGCAATTGCACAGGCCGAGGCGATCCCAGAAATCGCGTTCGTGGCGATTCTTGTCCAGCCATGTTGTTACCGCCTGCGCGATCCGCACACGCTTGTTTGCATAATCGGCGCGTGCACTTTCGCGGTCGGACGAGGGCGATGCGCCCAGCACGGGTCGCGCATTCCCCAGGTTCTCGACTGGAGGTAGAACGTCCAGCCTTGGCCAGCGCACGGATTCGACGTTGAAGTGTTGCGGGCCGTGCAGGGGAATCCTAAAGCGGCGGAACGAGGCGATCAGTTCATCGCGAAAACCGAGCGGATCATCCGGATTGAGTCTGCAATCGGCGGTGATCGTCGCACGCAAATAGTCGCTGAACGTCACGTGCACGGGCGGCAGATAGTCGATGCCGCGCAAGGCGAAATCGAGAAAGTCCTCGGCGAGGTTGGCCAGGCGTTCCGCCGCAAGCTCGGCCTTGGCGCGCGACATTTCTCCCGGATCCACCTTGCCGAGCAAATGCATGCGGCGCAGATAGACGCGACGGAAGGCGCCGAATATCGCCGCGCCCAGTACCGAGCCCAAGGCATGCGGTTCGGCCAATGCGTTATAGACGGCATCGCGCGGCGGCGGACTGTCCGGCTTGTCGTCATCGATAATGACCCGGCGCAAGGCAGTTGTCTGCGGATCGATGCTGCGTCCGAATTCGCTGGCCAGATCGCGGATCAACTCATCGGACAGATCGCCACCCTTGCGTTCGATCGCCTCGATCAGCAGCGGGCGATGGCGAAAGTGCAGGAACAACGCGACCAGATCGGCCAGTCCTTCGTTGAGCGCCGCGGTCTCGACGCTGGTCACAACGCCCAGATACGGGCGCTCGCCGTCGAGAACGGCATGCGTCAGTTCGTGCGCGACCACGTCGGCGCTGAGCGCGGTATGCACTTGATACGGTGTGGCGCCCATTTCGTCGGCGGCGGTAAATACGCCGAACGCCACTGTCGGACAACACGCGTTGCCGGATTTGAATGCAGGGTCGTAGAACGCGTTGACCAGCTCCTGCGGAGACTGCACATCCGCTTGCCATCCATCAAATGATTGTGCGCGCGCATCGATGCGCAGGCGCAGGCGCAGCGGAGATCCTTTGCCGCGCGCGACGACATTGGGAGAATCTTTGCCCGACTTTGGATCGGGCATTTCCTGATCCGGCGTCGGCAGCCGCGCAGGCCGGCCGAGCACTCTGGAAAAGGTGGTGTGGACACTCATCGCGATGGCGTAGACCATCTGCGCCATGAAGTCCCTGTGGGCATCGGGACTGAGCCCGTCGTTGATGGCATATCGTGCGTCGTCGAGATTGGGCGCAACGAACTCGTCGTTCGGTTCGACCTCGTGGTCGATCGCGAACAACGCGCTGCCGTTCGCCAATGGTTCGTACGGGATTTCGATCCTGGCAACACCGCTGTAGACGCCAGTGATGGTCGGATCGCGCGCGTAGACCTGCAAACGACGCAGCGCCGGCTCGTCCTCACGCGGTACGTGGGGCAACACCAGATCGCGCAGCGCGCGCGCAAGGCCGATTTCGCGTGGCACGCCGGGCATGTCAGAACACTTGGAACAATGCGCCGGCGAGTGCGGGTGAATCGGTGTCGATCAGTATCTGCGGGTGCTGCGGGCCAGGCGCTGCGATCGCCCCCTGGATCAGGCGCGCGAACGCGATCGGATCGAGGCTTCTGTTCTGCGCAATTGCCAACAACGGCACCGCAGCCTGCGTGAATGCGCCGTGGCCTTCGGTCTCATAGGCATATTCGTGATCCTGGCAGGCGCCGAAATGGACAATGCGCCTCTGTGCATCTGGTCGCGCTACAACCGGCGCCGCGCGCGTTGCGGCACGACGTGCGCGATAGGCGCCTTGCATCTGCGCGCTCGCGGGCATGAAACGCACGCGGGTGTTGCCACCACGAGCGCGCAAAGGCGGCGCCATGCGCGAATTGGTACCCGAATGGCAGCAGTCCATGAACAGCGTGAGGCTGGTGTGTGCAGGCAACCCCGCCGCGATCTCGGCGAAATCGTCATCCAGCAGGTAGCCGCCATCCTGATAGTCGACCAGCACGAAGGCCTCGTCGAAGCCATCGTCTTCGTCGCCATTCTCGTCCGCAAACTGGGTGCCATGACCGGAGAACTGGAACACCAGCGCATCGCCCGCGCGCGCCTGCACGATCAGCGCGTCAAGCGCACGCTTGACGCGATCCAGCGAAGCCGACGCATCCAGCATCAGGGTCGTATCGAAGCCGGCGTTGCCGAGGCATTCGTGCCATTGACGCGCATCGGCGACGCAACCGGAGAGTGGCAGCGTGGAGTATTCATCGATGCCAACGCACAGTGCGCGCAAACGCGTGGGCCGGCTGCCGCCTCCCGTCTGGCGGGCGGGCGCGAATGTCGGCATCGACTCCGTTGCGGGACGCGCGCTGCGTACAATCGCCGCCCTTGCGGCTTCCGTATAACCCCGATTGCGTGCCGCATGCCGGTCTTCGGCATCGAAACCGCGCTCGGCCGCGATGAACTTCTCCGCGCCGAAAACCGGCGCGTTGCCAACCATCGCGCGCGCTATCCGGTTCAGGGTAGCCGCATCATTGTCGAAGCCGCCGTGGGAGGTCGACTTCGTCAGATTCAAGTGGTCGTTGGCTTCCGCGCTCCAGTAGGCAATCGATGTACCGGGCTTGACGTCGGCGCTGCCGGATGCGGTCTGCCCGGGTGGCCATGGCCGCTGTCCCCGGGCATTCAACAGCAGATTGACCAGGGCACCGTCTTCTTCCAGGAAGCGGCTCATGCCAAGTATCGGCGTCTTGCGATCGTTCTCGCAGGCGTTGGAGACGAAGTACAGCAACGACTTGCGATAGGCCTTCATGCAGTCATCGTCCTGCTCGCGCTCGTCGTCCATCGAATACAGGTCGAGGCGATCGATCCACGCCTTCCCGCTGGCATCACGGGCGACGAACGGCAGCGACTGCTGCTTGAAGGTGTCGAGGCGAATCGCGGGTGCCAGCAGGCTGAGCGTCTGCACGCGGTGGCGACCCTGCGGCTTCGACTGCTCCGGGTTATCGGCATCCGAGTTCGGTTGGCAATTGGCGCGCCAAGCGCGCAGCCAATGGTTCATGAAGATCGCACCCGCACTATGGCCGCACACGTGCAGGTTAAGGCGCAACGAGTTCTCGTTCGGAAAGAGCGTCTTGTTGAGCTGGCCGTCCTCCTCGGTATAAACATTCAGCGCTGCGCAAAGCATCTGCGCGAACAGCCAGCCGCCACCGGCGCCGGACGCATCAAGTATCGGTTGCGCGGCACGCTCGGCGGAGCGCTTCATCTGTGTCCACAGCGGCCGCACCGCCGCATTCAGCGTCGTCTCCAGAAATCGATCGCTCAGGTCGGTGGCCACTCCGCGCATGTCGCGTGGCGAGATGATCTGGAACAGGCTTTCGAGCAAGCCGGTCTTCCAGATGAAGAAAATCGGATAGATGCCGTTGGCACGCCAGAACGGTATCGCCGAGCGTGCATAGTTTATGGCGCTGTCGTCATCGACCAGGCCGCCATGCGCCCACAGCATCAGATGCGCGTCGAGCTTTGCGGCGGCGCGTTGCTGCAGGTAATCGCGCAGGCTGACCTGCAACATCGCGCGCAGGTCGTCAGGTGATGTCTGGAAGTCGCCATCGTCGGACAGGTAACCATTGCGCAGGTTGACGACATGATGACGCAGCGCGAGCGGTGCGGGCGCGCTGGGTACGTCGGCACCGCGCAGTCCGCGCTGCGCGCGCTGCGCGATTCTGGCGTAGTTCTCGATCAAGCCGTCATCGATCAATCCCTCGGGCGCGCTGGCCTCGGCACCATCGCCATTCACACCCTGGCGCGGCAGCTCGAGCAATGCGGCGAGCGAGTCGGCGCCGCGCGCACCGGCGTATTCGGGAGTGGGTGCGTCGGCGCTGGCCAGGATGCTTCTTGCCTGCAAGAGTTCGCCTGACCAAGTTGCGCTGTCGGCGGGCACTGCGTCCATCGGCCCCTTGATGGGCGATTCTCTCCAGCCCTCATCATTTGCGGGCTTTTTTGCGGCAGGTTGTTGCCAGACGGAATCTCCCGGGCAGGTTTTGGCCGCACCCAGCTGGTGATGGGCTCGCACAAGGTCGAACCAGGAGACGTTCGTTCCGCTTCGGTATTTGGTCTTGTGATATTTCGTCTTAATCGCCTCGATCAGCAGGCTGAGCACGGCCACCACCGCATCCAGCTGCTTGCCTCGCAGCGTGTCGCGGATCTCATGGATCTTGCCGCTGCCGAAGTTGCCGACCATCTCGATCATGAACGGCTCGTAGTCCTCTCCGTTGCGCTGACCGCCGTTCTGTCCCTTTTCACTGGCCGGCCGCAGGTTGAAGGAGCGCCCGCTCCACAACGCGCCGTTTGGATCGATGGTCAAGTGCTGGGCAATGTCGATGAAACCACGATCCCGCATGTGATAGAGGCGCATCGCCTCGACACTCGCCAGCCCGCGCCAGCTCGAGTGATCGGGGCGATAGGTGTGATGCAGGTGCACCTCGCTGATCGGGCGCGCGCCGGCTTGATCGGCGTGCTGTCCCAACAGGAATGCGAGTTGGGCGAGGCTGATTTGCTGAATCGGTGAAGGCATGACGACACTCCGGTTGCCAGCATCACAAGCAGGGACTGAGGGACGGATTCAATTCGCGCGGCTGCGGGGCCTGTTAGGCAAACGCCTCGATTGCATGCATCCCCGGAATGAAGGAGACGCCAGCCGACCTGTTGTCTCACCGGGTGAAGGATTTGCTCCACGCCCCGACCGGGCTCACGCCAGCAGGTGATGGATCAAGTCCGTATCGACGCCCCCTGTCGCCGACAAGCCCTGCGCGCGCTGAAACTCGCACACGCGAGCGACGCTGGTCTGACAGGATCAGAGTGCACTTTCTGTCTTTGCCTCAAGAACACGTGCATCGCCATATTGGAAAGTCGACTCTGATCCCGGCTTCATGACCGACCCCGGTTTCCTGACCCCGGTTTCACCCCCGACCCCGGCTTCGCATTGCGTGCGTCGAAAAAACCCAATTGTGTTTTGACTGCTGATCGCCGGCGCGTCCCCCGCGCCCTCTGCATTCGTTGAATATCAAAAGTGTGACGTATGCACACCTGTAATATTTTGCAGGGTATGCAAGAGCCTGGTACTGGCCACTCCGCGATCAATAACGGATTTGTGAGCACGCTTGGCAGTCGTCACGGCAACAACAACGACGCCAGCCGCAAAAGCATTGCCCGCATGTGGCATCGAATGCGAATCTTGGACCGCGCTGGCGCGCGATCAACCTATTGGACCGACCTTTCTCAACGTGAAGTGCAGTTGCCGAGTCGTTCGATCAACATGCGTGCGGCGCCGTGAAAGGAAGGCTGTTCACTGGCCGAAACGATTACGTTCGACAGCATGAGCAAGAGGAGAGTTCTGTTCTGAAGAACCGAAACGCGTTTCTATGGCGTACTTCCCCGCCTTGAGTTCGTGATTTGATGCGCGCCGCCATGGGCGCGCGAGTGCACAATCGTTTGCTTCCGGCCAAGACGACACGGTCGCCGCTTCCATCAACTCACCTAATAGCTGCCGCTCCTTTGATCAAGGCGTCATGAGCGCCGACTGACGCTTCAGTGGTCCTCTGTCTCCATCGCTATCCACCAGCACGGCAGCGGAAATCGGGATCGATCCAGGTGCAATTGGTCGCGCGTCTAAAACACGTCGGATGTTGGGTGCAAATTGCTCCTGACCCCGAATCTCTCCGAATCTCTGCAGCTGCCGCGAGGCGTTGGTCCAACTGGAAAACTTTCGACGAATTGTATTCGCTGACGATTGTAGTCAATGGCTGGAATACCAATGCAACTAGCAGGCCTGCCGCCGAAAGGTTTTTGTTTGGAATTTTCGGATCATATTTCAGCCGGATTTATGCGTCACAAAATCTGAGCAGGGAGGCAGTTGGATCGGATAACGTGACAGCGTAAATTATTCGCTTGCAATATCGCTGTACTTCTGCGTTGTCAGGTTCATTGATTGCTGCAAGTGCGGCGCGACAATTGACGGATTTTCCGGGCGTCTCGAAGCAATGAATTCCGTGAACACGCCCCCGTATGGACACGGGAAATCGGGGCCACGGGCAACCGAGGCCAGGTGTAATTAGTCGCGCGGGGGAAATCAGGGCAAAGTGCACTTAGTCGCGCGTATCAGACACGTCGAATGGTGGGTGGAAATTACACCTCACCCCGGATCTGTCTACACCTGACACCGGATCTGTCTCGATCCACGCGATCCAGGTCGCTGCCGACGGTCGTGTCGTCGCGGCCGGCAATGCGAACCATGACGACGAATTCTTCAATACGATCACCAGCGTGCTGCTCGAGTCGATGCAGCCGGACGGCACACCGACGCCCGGCTTCGGTGTCGCCGGCGTCAGCCATGTCGAGGTTGGCCTCAACACCAGCGTGACCGACCTTGCCGTGCGCGCCAATGGCGATCTCGTGGAATCGACACCCTCGAACGGCATCGTGCCCAATGCGTACAACTGCGACACGCTGCAGTCGATCGTGCAGGTCGACGCCGCCGGCAACGGCCCGACCTCAACGGTGTCGATCGAATATCCCTCAATGGTAACGCCGCAAGGCTGGCCGATGACGCTGCTGATCGACGCGAACGATCGCGTGCTCGTCGGCGGCTTCCGTCTGTGGGACTTCAACTTTCCGGTTCCGGATTCGGACCATGTCGTGACGCGACTCGTACGCGATCACATCTTCGCTGACGGGTTCGATACCTGATCTGCGCGCGCACTCAAAATCGCGGTGCTCTCGTACGCCTACCAACGACTTCCGTCTACTGAGCCTTGCGGCGTCAATCAGCAATCTGTTCGGACCTTGCTTTCTGGAAAGTCATCAAGCCACGCCGACCGCGCTTGGCTTGCTGGTGTCCCGCCGCATATCACTTTCGCGTTGCATCAATCACGCAGCCACCTTCATCGATACCGAAGACCTCACACACTATCGCGCCCTGCTTGACGACATCATGGCGTGCCGCGACCTCCCTGTTCGCGCTTGCGCGCTGATGAGCAACCCTGTGCATCGCCTGATTACGCCGACACGCGCCGGCGACCTCGCGCACGCGGTGCACCTGCCGGCGCGAGCGCAGCGCACATCGGTACTTCCAGCACGTTCACCCGCGCCTGATCGGGTCTAGCGTTGCCGCGCATTGATCATCGTACGACGCAAGGGGACAGTGATGCCGACCATCGACCGCCGCGAATTCCTGAAGGTGGCCGCCGCGCTCGGCGCGACCCTGGCCGTGGGCTGCTCGCCTGTACGACCTTCATCGAGTGGTTGGCGCGAGCGTCGCGAGCTGTATCCGCACGGGGTTGCTTCGGGTGATCCCGATCACAACAGCGTCCTGTTGTGGACGCGGCGTCCGTATGCCGATGGCCGCGAACGCGCCACGCTGCGGGTTGAAGTAGCGGACGATGCGGCGTTCACGCGCGTGATCGCGACCACGTCGGTGCCGGTGCTGGCCGCGGCCGACTGGACCTGTCGCGTGCTCGTCGGCGATCTGAAGCCTGCCGGCGAATACTGGTATCGCTTCGTCGACAACGAAGGCAACGGCAGCCGCATCGGCCGCA
>JBDSNK010000063.1:0-12961 GCA_039915385.1 Dokdonella sp. | reverse complement strand
ATGATTTCGGTCCAGGTCGACATCTGCCAGCTGAAATCGGCGGGCAGGCGATCGAATGGAAACGGAAAGCGCGACTGGATATCCGCGAACCAGTTGCTGCCATTGAGCTTCTCAAAGCCTGACTCCCAGAACTCCCAACCCATGATCAGGCGCAGGACCAGCGGCGGAATGGTCTCGCCAGCGCCGCGCAGGCGCGCAGTGAGGGTGGCCCAGGTATCGGTCAATCCTTTCGTGATGCTCATCGGTCGATCTCCCTCAAACGGTGGCGGTTCGCGCGCAGACGGCCTTGCCCCTCGCTGCGTGATGCGCCAAGGACCGGCAGTCGGTTGAATCGCTTGCATGCAAGATGATCGTACTGCTCGCCGCTGACCGAAGAGCCGGTGGACCTTGGCAATGTAATCAATCCTGAACGTCCGCAGGCGCGAGCGCGGCGCTATGGCCTTGACGCTTGCGA
The DNA here is from genome assembly GCA_039915385.1 of Dokdonella sp. Taxonomy (GTDB): domain Bacteria; phylum Pseudomonadota; class Gammaproteobacteria; order Xanthomonadales; family Rhodanobacteraceae; genus Dokdonella_A. The sequence continues at coordinate 12,507 of JBDSNK010000063.1, read as the reverse complement.
GCTGCGCAGCCGGCAGAGTAGTGTCGGCGCCGTTCGGATGTCCGAAACGGAAAGTGGAGAAACCTATGCTTTGGCAGAAGGGACGTTCCAGCGACAACGTGGTCGAGGACGCGGGCGGCGGTGGCGGCGGTCCTTCGTTTGGCGGCGGACGTGGCCTGGGTCTTGGTGGGATCATCATCGTCGTCATCGTCGGCCTGCTGTTCGGCAAGAATCCCGGCGAGATATTGCAGTTGCTGAGCAACATGGGCGGCGGTGACGAAAGCGGCCAGGCGACACAGCAGCAGGTCGCTCCGGCGGCGAACGACGAGCAGTCCTTGTTCGTCAAGAAGATCCTGGGAAGCACCGAGGATGTCTGGGGCGAAATGTTCAGCGCCAGTGGCAAGCAGTATCCGGCGCCGCGTCTGGTGCTCTTCCATGGCGGCGTGCAATCCGCATGCGGTCAGGCGTCGGCTTCGATGGGTCCGTTTTACTGTCCGGGGGATCGCCAAGTCTATCTCGATCTGGATTTCTTCCAGGAGATGCAGAAGCGATTCCATGCAGCCGGCGACTTTGCGCGCGCCTACGTCATCGCACACGAAGTGGGCCACCACATCCAGAACCTGCTCGGCATCATGGATAAAGTCGAACAATCGGCTCAGCGCGGTACTCCGATGCAAGGTGCAAACGGTCTTTCAGTGCGCCAGGAATTGCAGGCCGACTGCTTTGCCGGAGCGTGGGCCAATCATGCGCAACAGAAGCTCAACTGGCTCGAAGCCGGCGACATTGAAGCGGCGTTGAATGCGGCGAACCAGATCGGCGATGACACCTTGCAGAAGCAGTCGCGCGGCTACGCGGTACCCGATTCGTTCACGCATGGCTCATCGGCGGAACGTGTGCGCTGGTTCAAGAGTGGATTCGCTTCGGGAGACTTGAAGAGCTGTGACACATTCAGTGCGGCTCAGCTCTAGGGATCGACAAGCGACGCGGGCCACAAGGCATCGCGGCTGAAGCCGCTCCTACAAATGCTTCAGCCCTCCCCCTAAAGGGGAGGGTTGGGGGATGGTGTCGCTTGGTGTCAGTCCACGCCAGGGCATCGCGGCTGAAGCCGCTCCTACAACGTGCCCAAATGCTTCTTCTAGCGAACGCCTAGCGCACGGGGCGCACGGGAATCGGCACGTTGCAGAGGTCGATCTTTCCCGCCGGCACCTTGTACCAGTCGTCGCGGCGATTGCGTCGTGATTCGACCAACGCGGCAAACGTCGGTGTGTTGGTGCGCATTATCTCCAGCGATGTGCGCTCGGCTAGTGGTACATCGGCGGCAAGTCGAATCGACTTGATCTCGATCCGCTGTTCGGGCTTCTCGTAAAAACCCAGCGCGCCGGTTCCGCGCGGCAACGCAGACAGCCACTCCATGCCCTGCACGACGCGGCCGACGACCGCGATATTGCGATCAAGCTGGCGTGGTGCCTGGCCCGTTACGACGTAGAGTTCGGCACCGCTTCCTGAGTCGACCGCGTTGTCCCGGCCCACACCCACCGTGCCGTAGCAGTGCGCAAGCCAGGTCTTGGCGGCCTTCGGATCGCGCGCTGCCGGCATGCCGTTGGTGAAGCCCACTTCAGGCGCATAGACGTCTCCGTCGGGCAACCGCGTGAATGGCAGGTCCTTCGCGATCGAACGCTCGAACTCGGGCGCAACGGTCTTGCTTGCCGTGCCGAGAGCGCGGACCCTTTGCTTGTCGTCGGCGTTCGGATCGCCCCATTGGGTGACGAAGTTGTCCTGTACCCGCAGGATCGCGAGGCCGTCGAAATAGTGTTCATGCGCAAGTGTGCGGATGTTCTTCGCATGCAGCGGTGCGAATGCGGGCGCGAGTTCAATGACGACGCGACCGGCGGGCAGATCGAGGTAGAGCGAGTTGTCGGGATCGAGTGCCCGCCAGTCGGCGGGCTTTGAGGCTTCGAGCACCTGGGCCATCGTCACTGCCTTGGCGGGCGAAGCCGCCAGTGCGCTCGTGCACGACACGAGCGACAGGACACCGACGACATTGCACAGGGACTTGCGCATGAAACACCTCGCAGACACTCAGCCCCGAACATCTCGAGGCAACCAGGAAAAAGCAGATCGATCCCGCCGCAGACCTAGCGCTTGCCGCCCCGAGTAGCAGGACGCTTTGCGCGAGCGCCCGGCTTCGTGTCTGCAGCAGTCGAGTGGAAACGACGAATGAAATCGCGCACGTCCGGATAGACCACATCGCGCCAGCGCCGGCCGCTGAAGATGCCGTAGTGACCCGCGCCCTTGACCTCGATATGCGTCTGGTTCTTTGCCGGGATACCGCTGCACAGATCATGCGCAGCCCTGGTCTGACCTCGCCCGGAAATATCGTCGAGTTCGCCTTCGATCGTCAGCAGGGCCGAGCCCTTTATCGCTTCGGGAGCCACGCGCGCGCCGCCGACGACCCACTTGCCGCGCGGCAGCAGATGTTCCTGGAACACGATGCGGATCGTGTCGAGATAGAACTCCGCAGGCAGGTCGAGCACAGCGTTGTACTCGTCGTAGAAGCGCCGATGGGCAGCAGCGTCATCGAGATCGCCCCGCAGCAGGTCCCGGTAGAAATCCGAATGCGCATTGAAATGCCGGCTCGGATTCATCGCGACGAAGCCGGCGTGCTGCATGAAGCCCGGATAGACACGGCGTCCCTTGCCCGGATAATTCGGCGGCACGTCAAACACGACGTTGGTCTCGAACCACGAAAACGGCTTTGTCGTGGCTAGGTCATTGACCTTGGTCGGGCATTGGCGTGGATCGATCGGACCACCCATCATTGTCAGCGTCAGCGGCGTCGGTTCACCTGCTGATGCCATCAGCGAAACGGCGGCGAGCACCGGCACTGTGGGCTGGCACACCGACATTACATGCACCTTGCGCGCACCAAGATGGCCGATGAAGCGGCGCACATAGGCGATATATTCGTCGAGGCCGAACGGCCCCTTGTCGAGCGACACCATGCGCGCATCGACCCAATCGGTAACGTAGACATCGTGGTCGCGCAGCAGCGTACGCACGGTGTCGCGCAGCAGGGTCGCGTGATGGCCCGACATGGGCGCGACCACGAGCACGACCGGATCGCCGCGCAGTTCGTTCAGCGCATCCGGATCGTCGCTGCAACGCTTGAAGTGGACGAGGTTGCAGAAGGGCAATTCAAGTGCGCGCTCCTCGATCACCGCTGCCTGACGGCCATGCGAGACGACCGAGGTGATGCCGAAGGCGGGTTTTTCGTAGTCCTTGCCAAGGCGGTAGAAGAGCTCATAGCCAGCCGCAAGGCGGTCTATCCCCGGTATTTGCGAAATCCAGTTGTCTGGCGCCGACAGCGCCTGTGCGGCCGCGCCGGACCAGGCCACCAAAGGGTTGAGCAGGGTGCGATTGACTTCGCGAAGGTGGTACAGCATAGGCAGTCCAGTCAGCGGAGGCGTTAACCCTTCGATTCTAGGCCATTGGCGGACGATCACCAGTGCTGACAGGCCGAACGTGCGCCAGTTTGCGAAAATTTGTGTTGCTTCATCCAGTTGGACTCGCGAGAAAATCGCGGCAAGAAGGCGTCACCGGGGCCATGTGTGCCGCGGGAGGCCGCTGGTTTCGTTCAGCACTCAAGTCATCGCCGGCGCTGGACCCGCCCGGGCGCTGCGCATCCGGCGGCCTCGAAGCGAGCGATGCGCAGCAGCCACGCTATCCATTCGTTGCTGAAATGAGTTTGGGCGTGTCCATCGAGACTGCGCGCAAGCCGCTCTGGCTCGGAAGAACGAGAAGCCATGGAGTATGCCTGCGCATTGCATGCCAGCTGGTCGTTGCAGCCGCCGCAATGATCGAAGCGATCGCGATGCGAAGAGCGATTTTCTTCATCGGGGATACCTTTCGTCGATCCAGCGCGGTGAACGCAACGCATGTCGAAAGGGTGACGATGGTTGCGTGAGAATTTATAACGAAACTCTTCGTAGATAGCAAGCGCACGGCGAGCAAGCCTGGCAACGTCAAGTGATTCGGGCCTTGCGGCGACAGATTGGCAGCTCATGCAACAATCCGGGTTGACCAAAATTGCGAATTGCGCCTGGATATGGGGAGATCGGATGTTGAATTTACGATTCATCGCAGCGCTTGCGCTGCTGTCAGGCATTGAATCGCCAATGGCATTGTTCGCCGCGGACGCCGCCATTCCGTCGCCCGTCGATGTCAGCTATCCGGGTACGTTGAAACTTGAAGTCGATGCAACCGACCTCGACCATCGAGTCGTCCGCGTGCACGAGGAAATTCCCGTCGCTCCAGGGGCACTGACGCTTCTCTATCCGCAATGGCTGCCAGGCAACCATGCGCCGCGCGGACCGATCGACAAGCTCGCCGGCCTGGCGATCAGAGGCAACGGGCAGGCGATTGCGTGGAAACGCGATCCGGTTGAGGTGTACGCGTTCCATGTCGAGGTACCGGCCGGCGTTGCGAGTCTTTCCATCGATTTCGATTTCCTGTCACCGCAGGATGCGAGCCAGGGGCGTGTGGTGATGACCCCGGACATGCTGAACCTGCAATGGAACACGGTCGCGCTGTATCCGGCCGGGTACTACGCACGCAGGATCACGATCGCGCCGAGCGTGAAACTGCCGCTGGGTTGGCAATTCGGCTGCGCGCTCGACAACGCAAGTGCGATGGCGGCGAACGGCAGCGTGAACTTCAAGCCGGTCGCGTTCGATATCCTCGTTGATTCGCCGATGTTCGCCGGTCGCCACTACAAGCGCGTCGATCTCGCCGGCACGGGCGATGTGCCGGTTCACCTGAACATCGTCGCCGACGAGGCGAAGGATCTGGAGATCAAGCCCGAGCAATTGAAAGCGCATGTCGAACTTGTCGCACAGGCACGCAAGTTGTACGGCTCGCAGCACTATGACCACTACGACTTGTTGCTGGCCCTGACCGATCATCTGGGCGGCATCGGCCTCGAACACCATCGCTCCAGCGAGAACAGCGCCGATCCCGGCTACTTCAGCGAATGGGACAAGAACGCACCGCGGCGCGATCTGCTTGCGCACGAATACACGCACTCATGGAACGGCAAGTTCCGTCGTCCGGCCGACCTGACCACGCCGAATTTCAACGCGCCGATGCAGGGCAGTCTGCTGTGGGTCTACGAAGGGCAGACCCAGTACTGGGGCTACGTGCTCGCCGCGCGCTCGGGTTTGTGGAGTGCCGAGCAGGCGCGTGAAGCGATTGCGATGGTTGCCGCGAACTACGCCGACAACCGCCCCGGCTTCGATTGGCGCAATGTTCAGGATACGACCAACGATCCGATCGTCGCGCAGCGCAAACCGCTTGCCTATCGCAACTATCAGATGAGCGAGGACTACTACAGCGCAGGCCAGCTGATCTGGCTCGGCGTCGATGCGAAGCTGCGCGAGCTCACGCATGAACAACGCTCGCTGGATGATTTCGCGCGTGCGTTCTTCGGCGTCGATGACGGCAGCTATGCGGTCAAGACGTACACCTTCGATGACGTCGTGCATGCATTGAACGGCGTCGCGGCGCACGACTGGGCGACCTTCCTGCGCGAACGCGTCGACGCGCACGCGCCGCCGCTCGACGGCATTGCCGCCAGTGGCTGGAAACTCGTCTACACGGATACGCCCAGCGCATTCCAGAAAAGTGTGGAAGCGAGCCGCAAGGTGGTCGATTTCTCCACGTCGATCGGACTCGCGATCAATACCAAGGATGGCAAGATCAATGAGGTGCGCTGGAATGGGCCTGCATTCAAGGCCGGCATAGCCCCCACCAGCACGCTCGTCGCGGTCAATGGCCACGAATTCAAGCCTGAGCGGCTGAAGGACGCGGTGACGGCTGCAAAAGCAAGCACTGCACCGATCGATCTGCTGATCAAGTCCGGCGAAGAATACAAGACCGTGCGTATCGACTATCGCGACGGACCACGGTATCCGCATCTGGAGCGTATCGCGGGAACCCCAGATCGCCTCGACGCCATCCTCGCTACGCGACACTGACGGGGCAGGCGCATCGTGCAAGCGGACATCACGCTTACCGCACACCAGGCGCGACTGGTTCATCTGGCGGCGCAAGACCTGCTCGCGCGCCCGTCTCGACGCGCGCGCAAGGCTGACGTGCTTGCCGCGATCGAGCGCATGCGCGTGCTGCAGATCGACACTATCCATGTCGTCGCGCGCAGTCCGTACCTGGTGCTGTTTTCGCGCCTTGGCGGATATCCGTCGGCGTGGCTGGAAGAACTGCTCGCCGAAGCAGCGATCTTCGAGTGCTGGGCGCATGAAGCTTGCTTCGCGCCTGTGAGCGATTACGGACTGCATCGCCGGCATGCGCTCGATGGGCGCGATCGTCATTGGTCGATGAAGAGCGCACTACGCACGCGCAAAGAGCATACCGTCGGCATGGCCGGGTTGCTCGAACACATCCGTGAAAACGGTGCGGTCAAGACCTCCGACTTCGAACGCAGCGACGGTGTCCCAAGTGGTGGCTGGTGGGGCTGGAAGAACGAAAAGCGCTGGCTCGAGGCGTTGTTCGCGCTCGGCGACCTGATGATCGATCGGCGTGAGAATTTTCATCGTGTGTATGACTTGCGCGATCGCGTGCTGGCGAAAGCCGACGCGCGCAACGCGGAATCGCGTGTGGATCATGAGATAGCCCTATCCGAAGCCGCCATGCGAGGCGAATTCGTCCTTGGTGCAGTGCGCGCGTTGGGCGTCACGCAAGCGCGCTGGATCAACGATTATTTCCGCGCGGGTGGGCGGCTCAAGGACGCCGATCTCGATGCCCTGGTCGAATGCGGCGAGCTCCTGCGCGTTGAGGTGGGAGGCTGGAGCAATTGCGCCTATGTGCATCGCGACCATGCCGAACTCGCACGCACGGCCGCGGCCAATCGGCTGCGCGCAAACCACACGACGCTGCTGTCACCGTTCGATCCAGTCGTGTGGGACCGCGAGCGCGCGTCGACGATGTTCGGATTTGCGTACCGCATCGAGTGCTACACACCAGAACCCAAGCGCAAGTACGGCTACTACGTGCTGCCGATCCTGCACCGCGGTCGTCTCGTCGGTCGCCTCGATGCCAAAGCGCATCGTGCCGACGGTGTGTTCGAGGTCAAGGCGCTGTACCTCGAAGACGGCGTTGTCGCCACGCCAGCGCTGGCCGATGCGATCGCCGACGCGATCCAGCGCTGCGCGGATTGGCACGCGACAGCGCAAGTGAAGATTGAGCGTTGCAGTCCGAAGAATTTCCGCAACGAGTTGCGCGCCGCTGTAGCGCGGCGTGCGCAGGCCTGAGGCGACTCGCCTCTAGGCTTGCCGTGACACGTGATCGTGCGCAAGATGCTCCGGCGCGCGAATGGAGACGATGATGACGATTGACCAGATAACCGTGACCGCAATCCGGCTGACACTTGCGGTGATCGTGGGAGGCCTGATTGGATTGAATCGCGACCTCGCGCACAAACCTGCCGGCGTGCGCACGCATGCGCTGGTGAGCCTCGGCACCGCGTTGATGGTGTTGGTGGTGATGCCGGTCGGAGACGACAACGCGCGTCACTACGATGCCTTGAGTCGAGTGATCCAGGGTGTGCTTACCGGCATTGGTTTCCTCGGCGCTGGCGTGATCTTGCGTGATCCGGAAATGCGTCACGTCAGCGGTCTGACCACGGCGGCCACCATCTGGCTGACCGCATTGCTAGGCGTCGCCTGCGGTGCCGGCTTGTACCTCACAGTTTGTATCGCGATAGTGCTTGGCGGTCTGGTGGTGGCCTTCGGCGGGCGCATCGAGCGCGCGTTTCGCCGTGATCCACCGGTGGAATGAGCTGCGCCGGGGTCACCACAAGTCGAATGCCAGGCCATCGCGTTCGTTGTCCCAGATCGTGCTGACGACCCACCAGCGCGTGCCATCGTTGAACAGCTGGATGCTGTTCGCGCCGCGTTTCAACAGCTGCGGCGAATGCGGTGCGGGTCTGGCTTCGTAGCGACTCCATACGTGCGCGACTTGCCCGAAACGTTCCACGCGCTGCTCGATTTCAATCTCGAAGAAGTCGTTGTTCGCGAAGAACGGCGTGACGTTGGAGATGTAGGATTCGACGTTGAAGACTTCGGCGCGCGGCTGTCCGTCCGCTTCGATCACCGTGCGCAGACTCAAGGCTTCGGGTCGGTGCAAGTAACGGAATCGTTCCCAGTCGCGCGGCGCAGCGGCTGCTCCGGAAATACACTCATAGATCGCCTTGACCAAGGTTTCGATATGCTGTGCTTCGTATTGCCAGGCGGGATGGGTCATCTGCAACGCTCCGTCAGATTCAAGGGGTACCCGAACCTATGGCAAATTCGCCGCTTCGATAAGTGAAAGAGGTACTGTCCATGCATGCTTCCCGGTTGCCGGGCAAGTCCGTTCTGGTCTCGTTCCTGCTCCTGACCTGCGCGTCCGCTGGGAGGGTTGAGGGAGCCGAAGGTTTGGACGATGCAGCAATCAAGACCCGCGTCGTCGCCCATGGCCAGGTTGCGGGTATTGCGCTGGCGAGTGCGAAGGTTGAATTCATGTGCACGACGGGCAAGGACGGTGCGCTCTCGGTAGCGGTGATCCTGCCTGAGCCGGAGGCGATAAAGGATTTTCCACTCGGCGACTTCGAAGGCCCGGACGGCACCGGCGAGAAACGCGCGCTCGCGACATGGTCGCTTGGCGGCGAGAAGCCGACCGCGGCAAAGGGCAACATCTCCGGTTGGTACGGCGTGGATGGCGACGGATTCCTGCTCGCGGCCACGAGTGATTCGGCCAACGCGTCCGACTTCAGACGCCTGTTGCGGCGCTATCTCGACGCCGGTCCCCAGCCGCTTCGTCTGGTCGTCGATTCGCCGAAGAAAGGCGCCGCGCTCGAAGTGGAGGTCGTTCTGGGAGACCGGCGCGCATCCGTCGAAGCGATCCTTGCGCCGTGTCTGAAGGCGCACAAGTAAGCGCGCGAGCGCTGTTCAACGCATCGACGCAAGGGTGACGATGAAACGCAGATGCTGTCCATCGGGCGTTGGTTCGCAATGCGCATCGCCACCGTGGCGACGCGCAATCTGACGGACCAGCGCTAGGCCAAGTCCCGTACCGACCGACTCGCGCGTGCCACTGCGTCGATAGAATGGCGCGAACAAGCGTTCGCATTGCTCCGCGGGTACGGCGGACCCGTGATCGCTCACCACGATTTCGATGCCGCGTACCGATGTTGCCAGCGTGACCAGGGTCGGCGGAACGCCATGCCTTCGCGCATTGTCGAGCAGGTTGCGCAGCAGCCGACGCAGCAGACGCGTGTCGCCGCGCAGCGTGACCGGCGTGCCCTCAAGTTCAGATTCGGGATAGCGCGAACATTCTTCCGCGGCGAGTGCGAGCAGGTCGACGTCTTCGTTCACTTCGGTTTCGGCGACTGCGTCGAGGCGGCTAGCCAGTAGAATTTCGTCGATGAGCGAATCCAGTTCCGCGATGTCCTGATTGAGCCCGCTCTTGCGCGCAGGTTCGGCTGATTCCTTCATCAGCTCGACCGCCATGCGGATGCGCGTCAATGGCGTGCGCAGCTCGTGCGATGCGTTCGCCAGCAGCGACTTGTGCGCGCCGACGAGCTCGTCGATGCGGCTGGCTGCTCGATTGAAACTCTGCGCGAGACGGGCGACTTCGTCGCGACCTTCGACCGCAACGCGCGTGGACAGATGCCCGGCGCCGAGTGATTCAACGCCGATTTGCAGTCGCTCCAGACGCGTTGCCAGTCGCCGTACAATCGGATACGCGGCCACGCCGACGGTCAGTGCGATGGCCAGCAGCATCAACAGCAAAACATATTCGTGGTGGCCATCGACCATCGGCACGCTCACAAACAAGCGACGCCCGTCCGGCAGCTGGAGAGTCCAGTTCATTCCGGTTGCATGCGAATGGGAAGTCGCGAACGAGCGGCCATCCGCAGCAATCGGCAGTGGCTTGCCGACGGCGGCAACACGACTGCCGTCTGCGGCCACCAGTGCGACGTCGATGTCGACCCCGGCGACCAGATTCTGCAGCGCTGTCTGTTGTTGCTCCGACGGCGCCGTGGCGGGTGCCAATGCATTCTGCAGCAGCCGCTCGCCGGTGCCATCGTCGTGCTGCGCGGGCGCAATGAGCAAATGCCAGACACACGCAGCGATGACGGCGAACACGAACAGGCTGCCGAGCAGGGCGAAATAGAAACGAAGATAGAGGCGTGACATGTCAGTCCTGTGCTCGCGCAAACACGTATCCGGCGCCACGCACGGTGATGATCCGACGGGGCAGCTTTGGATCGTCCTCGATCGCCGCGCGGATACGCGAAACATGCACGTCGATCGAACGGTCGAAGACTTCAAGCTGCTCGCCCTTGACCAGATCCATCAAGGTCTCGCGCGACAATACGCGGCCCGCGTTTTCGGCCAGCGCAACGAGTAGCGCAAACTGATAGCTGGTGACGCTGCGCGGCTTGCCGTCGACGCGCAGCGCATGCGCCGCGCGATCGATTTCGAGCCGCCCGAAATGCAGCGGTCGGTCAATCGGCGCTTCGCCGCGACGGCGGCGCAGGATCGCGCGCAGACGCGCGAGCAATTCGCGTGGTTCGAAAGGTTTCGGCAGGTAATCGTCGGCGCCGAGTTCCAGGCCGACAATGCGATCGGTCGCATCGCCGCGAGCGGTCAGCATCAGCACCGGCGTATCGGATTTCGCGCGCAGCCGACGGCACAGATCGAGGCCATCCATATCCGGCAAACCAAGATCGAGAACGACTGCGTCGAACTCGCTGGTTGCCAGTTGTTCGAGTGCGCTGGTGCCAAACGCGGCAAGGCTCACGCGAAAACCCGCCTGGCCGAGATATTCGTGCAGCATCTCGGCCAGGCGGGAGTCATCTTCGACGATCAGGATGCGTTCGGCCATGTCGGCACGCACTGTAGCGAGCGCGGCATCTGATGGCGAGGCGGTGCGATCATCCCTCCATTTCGGCGTGATGCGCCGCGATACGTGCGACCAGTGCCTTGCGCTGCGCCGGCGTCATCACCTCGGCGATGTCGGCGAGCAGCTGGGTGATGCGTTTGGAAGCCTGGTCGGCGAGGCGCAGGTTGTCTGCGCGCAGGTTTTCAATCGCTGCGCGATCCACGGTGTCGGCGCCGAGCAGCGCGAGAACATCGGCGTGCGCCGCGTGGAACTGCTGGTGCAGCGGCAGGCAATCGGCAACCGCCTGTTTCACGAGGGGCTCGATCTGCGCCTTCTGCGCATCGGTTACATCGATCTCGGCAAAGATGTGCCGCAGCATGTCGTCGACGTGTGTGTCGACATCCGTGGCGGTCATGGAGGCATGATGATGCCAGCCTGCGGAACCTGTGCTCTGTGCGATCGCGGTGACACCGGCGGTGATGGCAAGGCCAGCCAGCAAGGCGAGCGCCGCGGCGCGCTTGAAGTAACGGCGGGGAGTGGCGGTGGTTTGGTTGGAAGTATTCATCAGCAGGACTCCTTGAGTGAGGGCGGGTGCCCGATAAGGAGTCTGCTCGGCGCCGGTTGGCGGCTTTTGTCGCGCAGGTAAAGTTTTATGAAGCAGCAGCGATGCGGCAGTCACGCCGCATCGCTGCTTGGGTATTGCTTAAGCAGGACGCGAGTAGCGCTGGCCGCCACCGCTACGCTGTTGCGGCTTCTTGTTGCGCGAACCCGGATGCGCGTCAGTGCCGTTGCTTACGTGCGGGCGGCGTGCATGACGCTGCTGCGGCGGACGCTGGTTCTGGGTCGGACGCGACGTGCCGTCGACGCGCAGCGGGCGCGTCGGCTCGAAGCCGGCAATCGGCTCGATCGCGATTTCCTGCTTGAGCATGCGGCGAATGTCGCGCAGCAGACCTTCCTCGTCGCTGGACACCAGCGAGATCGCAAGACCTTCGGCGCCGGCGCGGCCGGTACGACCGATGCGGTGCACGTAATCTTCGGCAACCATCGGAAGATCATAATTGATCACCATCGGTAGCTGATCGATATCCAGACCGCGTGCCGCGATGTCGGTCGCAACGAGCACGGATACCTTGCCGCTCTTGAAGTCCTTGAGTGCACGCGTGCGCTGCGCCTGGCTCTTGTTGCCATGGATAGCGGCGGCACGCAGGCCGGCCTTTTCGAGCATCTGCGCAAGCGTGTCCGCGCCATGCTTGGTCCGGCCGAACACCAGGGTCTGGCGCGCGTCGTTCATGAGCAGGTGCAGCAGCAGGTCGCGCTTGCGCGCGGCATCGACCGGGTGGATGCGGTGCGTGACCGTCGAGACGACGCTGTTCGGCTTGGCCACCTGGATCTCGACCGGATCGCGCATGAACTCGCCGGCGAGCGCCTTGATTTCCGGTGCGAACGTGGCCGAGAACAGCCACGTCTTGCGGTTCTGTCGCGGCAACGCCGCGAGGATGCGCTTGATCGCGGGCAGGAAGCCCATGTCGAGCATGCGATCGGCTTCATCGAGGATCAGCACTTCGACGTTGGACAGGTTGACGCTGCGAC
>JBDSNK010000061.1:0-13187 GCA_039915385.1 Dokdonella sp. | reverse complement strand
AACGCAACCGGGAAGCGCACAAACGCCTCATGCTGCTGGCAACGCTCAGCCTGCTTTCGCCTCCCATCGCGCGATTGCCGCTGGAATGGATTCGTGAATACGGCGTGCTCGTCGTATTCGGGATCACCGACCTGATCCTGCTGGCTTGTATCGCCATCGACACCTGGAAGCACCGCCGCCTGCATCCGGCGATGATGTGGGGCGGCATTGTGTTCATCGCATCGCAGCCGCTACGACTGCTGATCGCACGTTCGAAGGCGTGGCACGACGTGGCAGTGTGGCTGACGTCATCGTGATTTTCCGACAACGACTACGGGCCTCGTTTCAGGCTTGAGCGGATATGGCCCGCTTTCCCGTTGCAGATGCAGGTGCGTTCCAGGCAGGAGGAGTTATGAGTTGCCAATCAGTTTTCCAGACGCGTTGGGGCGGTGACCCAATGGCACGTTGCGCACGTTGTCTCCTGTTGTTCGCAACCATCTTTTTCACGGCGGCCGCCATGCCTGTGTCGGCGGCTCCCGTGATTCCCACGCATCCTCGGCTGCTCTTTGATGCAGCCGGCAAGACGCGGCTGCTGGCGAAGAAGAATGCCAACGATCCGTCCTGGCAAACGCTCAAGGACCGTGCGGATGTGCTTGCGACCTACTCGATCAACCCGTACACATTCGCCACCAGCGCCGACGCCCCGCTGGGCACCATCTACTACACCTACCAAGGCGAGGGCTGGCTATCGGCGACACTGCCGCTCGCATTCGCCTATCAGATGACCGGCGACACCACGTACTCGGCCAAACTCGTTGCGCTCGCACAGGAAATGATCCGCGCGCAAGGCGATCCGGAAAACAATCCACCGATCGGCTATCCACCCATCCAGCTCGACAGCTACTACGCCTCACGCAATGTTGCTGCAACGCTGGCCTTCATCTACGACTACTGCTACGACCAGCTCGGTGTCACGCTGAAGTCGCAGATGGTGACGCTGATGAACCAGTATTTCGATGACGTGCGCGTCAATGGATACCAGGCGCAGATTTTCAGTTTTGCCGCCGACGGAAACTATTTCGGTGGGCACTTGTACGGTGTCGCGCTGATGGGCTACGCGTCGGCCGGCGACAATCCGCGTGCGCAGGAGATGATCGACTGGGCACGTGCGCGCTTCGACGGAACCCCGGGCAGCCTCGCGCCGTCGGCGATGCCTGATGCGTGGCGCACGCAGGTCTTCGATGGTGGACTCCGCCCCGCCGCGGCGCTCGACTTCGCCGGGCCCGCCGTCAGCGGCAATCCATTCAAGGGCGGCTTCGATTTCCAGGGATGGTCATACGGCTCGGAAGAGTTCAGCCGCATGATCGACTACATGTTGACGGTAAAAAGCGCGACCGGCGAGGACGTGCTCGCTCCTCATGCGAGCTGGTTTTCGCAAATCCTGCACGGAGAAAAACACGCGCTGTTCCCCAATCACTTCATGATCGATCCGACCGGCGATTGGGGTGGCTACCAGGGCGCCGTCATCTTGCGCGCGCTTCCCACGCGGCTGGCCTTCCTGCTTGCCGGCACCGCAGATGGCCCAGGTGCGCAGCATCTGTCGGTTGCCGAAATCGCCACGCCCACGATTCCCGACGTGCAGGTTTTTCCGGAAGAGGAATGGACTGATTTCTTTTTCAGCGATTCGTCGCGTCCGTCTGCGCAGCTGTCACTGCCGCCCTACTACACGGCATTTGCGCCGAACTATCCGCAAGGCGTCACCAGCCCCGGCGGCACCAACGGCGCCATCCCGTACTTCATCATGCGTAGCGACTGGGGCACAAACGCGACGTGGGCTTCGGTACAAATGGGCTCGCAGTGGTGGGACGATCACCAGCACTACTCGGCCGGTCATGTGGTCATCGCTCGCGGCAGCGACTACTTGTTGGTGAGCGCGGGCGACTGGAAATCCGCGACCGACGATAACGGCAATCCGATTCATGGCGGCTCTGGCCTGCTGGGCCCGTCGCTCGAATACCAGGAGTCCTCGCTCAGCAACACCCTCTACTTCGATGATTTTGGCGACTTCCAGAGCACCAATGAAATCGCCAGTGGTGGCCAGTATGCGGTCGGCGTCGATCACGTCGTTGCGGACGAATTGAACCAGGATCTCAGCTACGTGCGCAGCGATCTGTCGACGGCTTACAACCGCGCCGGCGATCCGACGGACGAACCAAACCGCGAGCTCGAATATTTCTATCGCAACTTCCTGTACCTGCGCGCATCGAACGTATTCGTGGTCTACGACCAGGTGAAGGCAAAGCCATCTGTCAATCCGTTGGGCGCCTACAAGAAGCACATCCGCTGGCACGTACCCGGCGCGCCGGTGATCTCGGGAAAAACCGCGCGAGTCGATCAAGGTGCATCGCGACTCTTTTTTGATATGGTGTTGCCGATCAATGCGACCCTCGCCAGTGTCGACGAGTTGAACAACCCGGACCCCTGCGACGGCTCCGATCCGGGCTGCGTGCCCTTCGGCGCAGCCAACGCAGGCACCTACCGCATCGAAGTGCGCGATCCCGTGAATCCGCCGTTCGTTCCCTTCATGGCAGTGCTGCAACCGGGAGCAAGCTCCAGTACCGTGCCAATGGACACGCAGCTCGCGTCGCTGGACGGCAACATGATCGGCGTCGATATCCTGCAAGCCGGCGGCGCACGCAGCGTCGTTCTCTTCAACAACCAGTCCGGTCAGGTTCCAGCGCCAATCGTGTCGACTGCATTCACTGTCTCCGGTTCCGGCGTGCTCTCGTACACGCTGCTCGGCGTCGTTCCCAATTCACACTACGCGGTCACGCTGGCGGGTGGCGTCATGCATGTCGATCAGAGCCCAACAGGCAGCCAGCTGTCTTCGCCGGCCGGCGTGCTGTATTTCCGTCCCGACGCGATCTTCGCTAACGGATTTGAATGATCCAACGCGCGAACGCAGTCGCTCGCGCGCTGATCGATTTCTTCGTAGTGAGGAAGCTCGTATGACGGCAAGTACTCGCGGACCTCACGGCCGATCCGTCGGCACGTCAGAGCTCGAATCCATCGTCGAACAGCGCATCGCCGCGTTCGTAGACGCCGAGATCGACGAATCCTCCGAACATGCGTGGATGGCCTTCGAGGTCGACGTTGGGCAATCCTCCCGTCGGCGCCACGGTGCCGGCTTGCAGCAGGGGTGACGTCGCAGCGAGGTGGTAGTCCGTCGCGCCGACGAAACCGGGGGTGACGCTGACATTTCCCGTACTCCCACTCGTCTGGAACCCGTCGACCACGCCGACGTCATTGTCGATCAGCTCCGCGCCGCCGCCGAAGAATTGAAAATCCGAATCAGCGGTGTTTCCCCACATGATGTTATTGCTGACGTAGATACTCGGGGATGCCGCGTTCGCACTTGTGAAATACAGAAATCCCCCTGTCGCATTGCCGGTGGTGTTGCCGGTAATCGTGTTGTTGGTGAGATACACCAGCGCGTTGGCACCACCGTTGATCGACAGGCCGTTGGCGGCAGGCGTGTGGTTGTCGACGATCAAATTGCCATTGAGATGCACCGCGCCTTCGACAAGGATGGCACCGACGCTAGTTGCAAAATTGGACGTGTTGTTGCGGAAGATATTGACGGCGAGGATGACGGCACTGGCGGCTCCGGTTCCGTACATCTGGAACCCTCCGCCGGCCGAGCCGTCGCGCCGGCCGTTCTGGATCGTCAGGTAACGGATGGCGACGCTGCCGTGACTATCGGTGCTGAACACCTGGGTAAGTCCACCCCCATCCAGGATCGTCAGCCGTGGATCCTCTTGCGTCTGCGTGCAGCCCGCGTCAAAACCGCCATTGACCACCAGGGCGTACCCTTCCGTCGAGGTGAAATTGAATTCGTTGCCACCATCGAGGTAGGTACCGCGCACGAGCTTGATCGTGTCGTCTTCGCCATTGGCTTGGGCCAGCAGCAGCTTGGCGCGCAGGTCGACAGCCGTGCTGACGCACCAGACATGCGCCGCTGCCGGCACGCAGGCCAGTAGCGCAAGGGTCGGAACCATTAATTTCACCAGGTGATTCATCGCAATCTCCTCGAATGGGGACCCTCTGTCCGTTCTATACGCGCAATGCCGGGAAATCCGGGCCTGATCGATCGGATCATCACGTCGGCCTCCGCGGGGCGGGCGACTACACTGGACGGATGAGCGATACCTTCACCCTGCGCCACGATGCGCGCCTGCAGCTAGACATCCGCAAAAGCCGCTTCCTGGCCCAGGCGACGGCGGTCGAGTCGCCCGAAGCGGCGCTCGCATTCGTGGCACGGGTCGGCGTTCCGGATGCGACCCACAACTGCTGGGCCTATCGCGTCGGCACGCAGTACCGCTTCAGCGACGATGGCGAACCCGGTGGCAGCGCCGGACGGCCGATACTGCTCGCGATCGAAGGACAAGCGGTGGATCGCGTCGCGGTCGTGGTTACGCGTTGGTACGGCGGTATCAAGCTTGGCGTCGGCGGGCTCGCACGTGCCTATGGAGGTTGCGCGGCGGAATGTCTGCGCATCGCTGAAAAGGATGCGCTGGTCGAACGCGTGCGTGCGCGCATCCGCTGCAACTACGCAGCCGCACCCATGCTGTATGCGCGGCTGCGCGAGTTCGAGGCCGCCAAAGTCGGGGAGAACGCTTCGGTCGACGGTGTCGAGTTGGATGTCGATGTCCCAGCAGCCCGCGTCGATGCGCTGGCCACCTTCGTGCGCAATCTGACGCGTGGCCGTGGCGTGCTTGAGGTCCCGCTTGAACAAGCACCGTCTGCCCGCACGTAAACCCTCTTGAACCTCTAAAATGCGCCGATGACCAACAAACCCGTTGCAGATTCTCCGCGCAAGATCCGCTCCCTGACCCGCCTGCTGCCTTATCTGAAGCCGTATCGCGGCCTGATCGCGGGCTGGCTCGGGTTCCTCGCGCTCTCCTCGACTGCCACGCTGACCCTGCCGCAGGCGGTGCGCGTGATGATCGACCACGGCTTCACACAGGCGAATGCGTCCGCGATCAATGCCGCTTTCCTCGGCTTGTTCGCGGTCGCCGGCGTACTGGCAGTTGCGACCGCGGCGCGCTTCTTTTTCGTCAGCCTGCTCGGCGAGCGCGTTGCCGCCGATCTGCGGCGGCGCCTCTACGATCACCTGCTCACCCTCGATCAGGCATTCTTCGAAACAACGCGCACGGGCGAGCTCGTGTCGCGACTCGCTGCCGATACGGAACTGGTTCAGACCGTGGTCGGATCGACGCTTTCGGTCGCGCTGCGCAGTGTGGTCACCCTGATCGGTGGCGCGATCGCGATGATCCTGACCAGCCCACGTCTTGCCGGATTCACCGTGCTGGTGATCCCGGCCGTGGTGCTGCCCATCGTCGTGTTCGGTCGCCGAGTGTCCAAGCTTTCGCGCGAGAGTCAGGATCGCATCGCGGACGCGTCGGCCACCGCGAGCGAAACCTTGAATGCAGTGCACACGGTGCAGGCCTATACGCGCGAGCCGCAAGAGTCGCAGCGCTACCGCAACGCGGTCTTGCTCGCACTTGCTACTGCGCGCAAGCGCATCATGATGACCAGCACCCTCACCGCCCTCGTGATCCTGCTCTCGTTCGGCGCGATTACGCTCGTGTTGTGGATGGGCGCAAAGGCGGTCATCGCCGGGACAATGGCCGTCGGCGTACTGAGCCAGTTCGTGCTGTACGCAGTGCTCGCATCCGGCTCGGTCGGCGCATTGACCGAAGTCTGGGGTCAGGTTCTGCGTGCGGGTGGCGCGCTGGGCCGCATCGGTGATCTGCTCGACACACGCGCCGAAATTGCGACACCTGCGTCCGCGGCGTCGTTGGCGAAGCCAGTGCGCGGGGCGATCCGCTTCGAGCAAGTCGAATTCCGCTATCCATCCAGACCCGATCGCGCCGCGCTGCACGACTTCACGCTGGAGATTGAACCCGGCCAGACTATTGCATTGGTGGGTCCTTCCGGCGCGGGCAAGACCACCGTATTTCAACTATTGCTGCGTTTCTACGATCCGCTCAGCGGACGCATCACGCTCGATGGCGCGGATCTGCGCGCCATCGGCTTGCCCGACCTGCGCGGCAGCTTCGCATTGGTGCCACAGGATCCTGTGCTGTTCGGCGCAAGCGCAGCGGACAACATCGGTTTCGGTCGTACCGGTGCCAGTCCCGACGAGATCGTCGCTGCGGCACGCTCGGCCGAGGCGCACGAATTCCTCGATTCACTGCCGGAACGTTACGACACCTACCTTGGCGAGCGTGGCGTGCGCCTGTCCGGAGGACAGCAACAGCGCGTCGCGATCGCACGTGCGTTGCTGCGCGATGCGCCGGTGTTGCTGCTCGACGAGGCGACATCCAGCCTCGATGCGCAATCGGAACACCTGATCCAGCATGCGCTTGAACGCCTGATGCAAAACCGCACGACCCTGGTCATCGCACATCGCCTTGCAACCGTGCAGAAGGCCGATCGCATTATCGTGATGGATGGCGGTCGCATCGTCGCGCAAGGGACGCATGCCGAACTTGTGCGAGCGGATGGTCTCTACGCGGAACTCGCGCGCCTCCAATTTGCGGCCTAGGACGGTAGCATGCCGGCGGCTCCCTCCGAACCTGATCTGGCACGTCTGCATCGGGCGAATGCCTTGCTTGCCAATGCGCAGGCTGCGGATGCCGCCATTGAATTCGCTTCGGTACTCGATACGTATCCCGAATGGCTGGTTGTACGCCACGGTCTCGTGCGCAGTCTTCTTGCGAGCGGCGATTTCGTGCACGCGCTGGCCGCTGCGGACAATCTGACGTTGTTCGATGCACACGATCAATTCGCTGCCGTACTTGCCGATTTCGTTGCGGCGGGTGCACGCTTGCAACACGCCGATCTGTTGCGCAGCTATCTGCAGCGGCGTCCGCAGGACATCGATGCCGCGCTCGCGTTCGCAGCGGCTGCGCACGCGCTTGGCCATCCTGGCGAAGCATTGCGCTGGAGTGCGCATGTGCTTGCGATGCAACCAACCGCACATACTGCGCGAGAGATCCGCGCCGCTTCGCTGATCGATCGTGGCGATGCCGAGGCCGGGCTTGCGATCTATCGCGCGCTGCAGGGCACGGGCTACGCGCACACTGCGGCACGTCACCTCGTGCTCATGCACTACGATCCGGCGCAGACGAACGAAGGCCTGTTCGCCGCCCTCGAGGACTTCGAACGCCGTCACTTGAGAACGCAAGCGTCAGCATTCGTTGCGCACGTGCGGGCGCCGTCGAAACCGTTGCGAATTGGCTGGCTGTCACCGCGCTTCTCTGAAGGACCCGTCGCGACTTTCCTCACCGGCCTGCTTGTGCACTTCGACCGCGAGCGACACCACCATGTGCTGGTCGATCTGTACCCGACACAGGGCGCTTCCTCGCAGCGGCTTTACGCGCTCGCCGACGAGGTCGTAGATGCCGGCGCGGTCGACGACGCAACCCTGCTGCAGCAACTTCGTGCGCTGGAACTCGACGTCGCGATTGATCTCGCAGGGCATTCGACCAGCAACCGGCTTGCTGTGTTCGCGCAACGCATCGCTCCGTTGCAGCTGTGCTGGCTGGACTGGTTTGACACGACCGCGGTGCCGGCAATCGACGCTTGGATTTCCGATGCATGGCTGAGCCCGCTTGATTCGACCCAACGCTACTCGGAACGCGTCGTGCGACTTGCCTCGGGGCGCCTTTGCTTCACGCCAATCGAAGTCCATCCGGCTGACGCCGACGCCGAAGGACCACTGTCGCCGCTGCGCGACGGCAATGGACCTGTGGTGTTTGGTTCGTTCAACCGCCTCGCCAAGTTCAACGAGGGCGTCTTCGATACCTGGGCCGAAATACTGCGTCGCGTCCCTGATGCGCAGCTCGAACTACGCGCGCGTCTGCTCGACGATGCGGAAACTCGCGATCACTGCATCGCGCGATTCAAAACCCGCGGCATCGACGCCGGTCGCCTGCGCCTGCATGGCGAGCTGCCATATCATGACCTGCTCGCCGCCTATCGACAGGTCGACATCGCACTCGATCCGTTCCCGTTCTCCGGTTGCACCACGACCTGCGATGCGCTCTGGATGGGTTGCCCTACGATCACCCTGCCCGGCTCGACCTTCGTGAGCCGGCAAAGTGCCAGCCTGCTGTGGCGACTCGGTCGCGGTGAATGGGTCGCTCGCGATACCGCCGACTACATCGATCGTGCGGTTGCGCTTGCGGCGGGCATCGACGGCGTACGCGCGGGGCGCCGCGAACTGCGCACGCTGGTCGAAAGCAGACTGTGCAACTCGTCCGAACAGGCGATCGAATTCGCGGACACCATCGATGCGCTGCATGCAGATCGCGTTCGCGCTTCCCCTGACCCGAGCGGGCAACTGGGCGCCTCAAGCGACGCCATCCCCACCCAACCCTCCCCTTGAAGGGGAGGGCTTGATGAATCAAGCGGTCAACAACGCAGTGATGATCCTGGGGACGTCTGCAGTCGCCGCTTCGAGATTCGCGAAAATCTCCGGCAGGCTGATTTCCGCTTCGTCACCGCAGCCTGCGGCCCAGTTCGCCACCAGGGCGAGACACGCGTAGTCGAGTTCGAGCTCGCGCGCGAGCGCGGCTTCGGGCATGCCCGTCATGCCGACCAGGTCGCAGCCGTCGCGGCGCATGCGCGCGATCTCGGCACGGGTTTCCAGCCTCGGTCCCTGCGTCGCACCATAGCAACCACCATCGACGACAGCGACGTCAATGCGCGATGCGGCGCTTAAAAGGTCCTTGCGCAAACCCTGTGTGTACGGTTCGCTGAAATCGGTATGGCGCACTTCGGCGCCGGCGACGTCGCAATAACTGGTCAGTCGGCCGTGCGTGTAGTCGATGATCTGATCTGGCACCGCGAGCACGCGCGGCCCCATGTCGGCACGGATGCCGCCTACCGCATTCACGCCAATGACGCGACGCGCACCGAGGTGGCGCAAGGCCCAGATGTTGGCACGGTAGTTCACGCGATGTGGCGGAATCGTGTGCGATTCGCCATGTCGCGCGAGAAACGCAATGCGTCGTTTGCCCAGACGTCCCACCACGAGGGCATCCGAGGGCGCGCCGTACGGCGTGTCGACCGCGTGGCGCTCGACCTGCTCGAAACCCGGCAGCCGGTACAGGCCGGTGCCTCCAATCAGGGCGAGATCGATACCGTGCATCATGCGTCCACCGCGTAGATCGCCGCGAGATTGCGGCCTTGTTCGTGATAGTCCATGCCGTAGCCGAACACATAACGATCCGGCACTTCGACGCCGACGAAATCCGCGTGCAAATTCGCCACGCCGCGACCATGGCGCTTCTCGCACAGCACCGCCAGCAACACGCGCGCGGCACCCTGCTCCAGGCAATAGTCGCGAATCGCGTTGAGCGTATGACCTTCGTCGAGAATGTCGTCGACCAACAATACCGTCGCGCCGGCCAATGACGTCGCCGGGCGCTTGATCCAGTGCAATTCCCCGCCTGTGGTGGCGCCTCGGTAGCGCGTGGCATGCACATAGTCGAACACGAGCGGTGACGTGATCGAGATCGCGAGTTGACCGGCGAAGATCAGCGCGCCCTGCATGACAGTCACGAACACCGCGGGTTGACCCCCGAGCAGGTGGTCGATCTCGGTGCCGATGCGTGCTATCGACGCGGCAAGTACCGCGTGGTCATGAATCAGATCGGCGCCCGTCAGCGCATCGGAAAGTTTCGCATTCGTCATCGTCATCCTTGCGTGGTGTCTGCACTGTCGAGCGCGCTGAGCCGCGCAATGAATTCATCACGCTGCGGATTGTCGGCCAGCGCTTCCCAGGTCTGCGCGACCGCGCCTTGCAAGCGGATCAAGATGGCCGGATCGCAGGGTGTCGCATGTCTGCTTGCGACGATCGCCTCGTCGACGATGGACGGATTGCATGCGAGCAGCAAATCGCAGCCAGCGAGCAGATGCCCCTCGATGCGTGCGGCAATGCTGCCTAGAGGCTCCGCAGCCGCCATGCCGATGTCGTCGCCGATGACGGCGCCGCGAAAGCCCAGTTCACCGCGCAGCACATCCTCGATCCAGACGCGCGAGTAACCGGCTGCTCGAGCATCGACAGCAGGATAGGTGACGTGCGCCATCATGACTGCCTCTGCGCCCGCCGCGATGCCATCGGCAAACGGAACCAGATCGGTCGCGCGCAGCTCATCCAGCGAGCGCCGGTCGATCGCGATATCGAAATGCGTATCCTCGGCAATCGATCCGTGCCCGGGAAAATGCTTGATTGTCGCGGCCATGCCGGCCAGCCGCATGCCGCGAAGGTAAGCCTGCGCAAGCTCCGAGGCGATTTGCGGATCGGCGTCGAATGCGCGTTCGCCAATCGCCAAATTGCCGCGTGCGAGATCCACCACAGGTGCGAAACTCATGTCCACGCCGATCGCGCGCATCTCGCTCGCCATCAACCACGCGTGCTCCTCGGCACGACTGATCGCGGCACGCGCGTCCGTCGCGTAGAGCTCACCGAGGCGCGCAAGCGCCGGCAACCGTGTAAAGCCCGCACGGAAGCGTTGTACCGGCCCCCCTTCCTGGTCGACACAGATCAGGAACGGCTCGGGCCGCGCAACACGGATATCGTCGATGAGATCGGTCACCTGATCGCGATCCGAGAAATTGCGCGAGAACAGGATGACGCCGCTGACCTGGGCAACGCCCAGCTGCGCGCGGTCAGCATCAGTCAATGTCTTGCCGGGGATACCTATGATCAACATGACTTCATCATTCCATCAGCCTGCATCAATGCCACTGCGCTCGGTCTCACTCCACTGCGAGTAAGGGCGCTCGGCGAGCTTGAGATTGTAATATCGAGCGAGACTGCTCACGTCGAGACCGAGCCATGACGGCTGCGGAAACACGGCGTCGATTCGATCGAGCTCGAGTTCGGCGACGACCAGACCCGCATTGGCACCCCGGAATTCATCGATCTCGAACAGATGACCCTCGACCTGGACATAGTGCCGTTGCTTCTCGACCATATCACCGGCCAGTGTCGCGAGCATGCGCTGCGCGTCGTCAAGCGGTATCGCGTACTCGTATTCATCGCGCGCAATGCCACTGGCTAGCGACTTGATGTTGAGAAAGGCGCGTTCGCCAACGATGCGCACACGCACCGAGCAGTGCGCACCCGGAGGTCCGGCCAGGTAGCCTTGCGCCATGAGCTCGCTGTGCGACACGTCGGCGCGCCAGGCGTCGCCTTCGAGCAGGAACTTGCGTTCGATTTCCACAGCCATGGATTTTGTCCTTCTTGCATCCGTGCAGAAGCGCCGGAAACTAGCGCTCAAACAACGCGATCGACTCGACGTGTGCGGTATGCGGAAACATGTCCATGACGCCGGCGGCCGCGAGACGGAAACCGTGCTGGGTGACCAGGGCCCCCGCATCGCGCGCAAGCGAGGCGGGGTGGCAGGAGACGTAGACGATGCGATCAGTTCCCTTGCGCGGCAGGTATTCGAGCACCGCCAATGCGCCGGAACGTGGCGGATCGAGCAGCAATTTGTCGTAGCGTTGCTGCGCCCAAGGCGTGGCCCGTTGATCGGCTGCAAGATCAGCGGCGAAGAATTGCGCATTGGCAATGGCATTGCGCGCTGCGTTCTCGCGTGAGCGCGCGACCAGCGCCGCTTCGCCTTCGACACCAACCACGCTGCCGGCACGACGTGCGATCGGCAAGGTGAAATTTCCGAGTCCGCAGAACAGGTCCAGCACGCTGTCCGTTGGCTGCAGATCCAGCAGATCGAGCGTGCGCGCAATCATGCGCTGGTTCATGCCAGCATTAACCTGGATGAAATCAAGTGGACGGAATGCGATGTCGATATCGGATGCCGGAATGCGAAACGACAGCGCAACGTCGGCTGGCCACAGCGGTGTCACGCTGTCCGGACCGCCAGACTGCAGCAGGATTGCCAGATCGTTGGCCTTGCCGAACGCGATCAGCGCGCGTTGATCGGATTCCGACAGGGACTGCAGATTGCGGAACGTCAGCGCCACTGCTTCGTCGCCGGCTGCGATTTCAATCTGTGCGATCGACGCCTTCGCTTCGAGCGAGCCGACCAGCTCCCCGAGCGCGGCGATGCGCTCGCCCACTTGCGGCAGCAAGGTGTGGCATATCGAAAGATCGGCGACAAAACGCGGATTTTCCTCGCGAAAACCGACCAGGACCTTTTCCTTCTTTGGCACCCATTTCACCGACAACCTGCCCTTGCGGCGATAGCCCCAAGCCTCGTCGCTGAGCGGATCAAGCCATCGCTCCGGTTCGACCTTGCCAATGCGCTCGAAATTGTCAGCCAGAACGCGCTGCTTGGCCTGAATCTGCGCTGCTGGCGGCATGTGTTGCAGGCTGCAGCCGCTGCAGGTGTCAAAATGCACGCAGCGTGGCTCGACGCGATCTGGAGAACGGACCAGCAGTTCCTCGACCTTGGCCTCGTCGAAACTGCGACTGCGCTTGGTCAGGCGGATGCGCGCGCGTTCGCCCGGCAGCGCGCCGGTGACGAACACGGCCTTGCCGTCGATGCGGGCGACGCCACGCCCATCGTGGGTGAAATCGGTGATGTCTACTTCGATGATGTGCATGCGCTTGAAGTGAAGCGCCCACCGGTTCAGGGTGGGCGCGATAGTTGTTGCGAAACAGGGATTTCGGCGGCTTCAGCTAGCCGCGGTCTCAACGGCGTGACTTCATCCCGTCGTCATTTCTGCTTCCAGGCACCGTTTGTGTCCTGATAATACCAGCCTGTACGCGCCTGCTGGATCCACTGCCTGGCGAACGTGCTGCGGATCTGCCCCTCCCATTCGGCATGGCCGTTGGCGAGCGCAATCTCGTGATAGACGGCCAGGCGGTCCCTGTTCTCCTCGGCAACAGCGGAATTGACGATCGCGCGCTCCGCCAATGGGACACTCGCTCCATCGCGCGCAGCCACCAGACCATCGCGCGTGAATCCGATGGCGCCGCTTGCACAGTATTTCGACAGCGTCACCGCAAACCGCTGCGTCATGCGCGCCTGGATGGCCGCGATCTGCGGCGTCTGAATGTTGACGTTGGCACTTTGCGCGTATGCGCTCGGGATCAACAGGTCGAGCAGCGCCGCGCCCGGCGACCTTCCAGGGACGGGCTTGCCTTCGGCCGGCGGCGGCGGTGCCTC